>JBFYWT010000020.1:0-2854 GCA_041310895.1 Desulfobacteraceae bacterium
CCAGGAAAGCTCTTCCGGGAGGCCGGCTTCGATCAGCTGGGTCGCGATATAGGACCTGTAGCGGCCCGAGCGCTGGTAGGCCGATAGAAAAAAGTTTTTTTCGCCGCCCTTCGTGAAGGAATCGATTTCAGCCTGGACGTGGTGGTTGATGGTCATGGGGATGGCCTCGTAGCGGCCGTTGACGACGATGTGCCGCGAAGCGTAAATCTCCAGGATCCGTTTGGCGATGGTGAAGCGCAGGTCCTCCTTCTGCTGGATGGTCTGGGGATCGTCCTCCCCCTCGACGCCCAGGATGCGCTCGTAGGCCTGGTCCAGGGCCTCCAGGGCGCTGTCGAGTTCGCCTTTCTGCCAGTAGTCCTGGGCCACCTGGCAGAGTTCCAGGGCTTCGTCGAGGGTCGAGTCCTGGGGCTTGTCCGGATCGGGCGACGCCTCGCCCTCCAGGCCGCTTTCCTCGGCGGCTCGGCGGGCATGGGATGCGGCCGCCGGGGGGTGGACCCGCTTGCCGGAGGCCTTCCCCGAGATTTCGGCGTCGCCTGGCGCGGAACCGTCGGGCCGGGTGGTGAGAAAGGGCTGTGAGCAGCCGCTCAGGACAAGGAACAGAACTGCCGCCAGTGCGGACATGGAATGGCGTGCCACGTGGGTATCCTCCCCCGCCGAAAAGGGTTCGACGTCACCGCTCAGGGTTGGTGTGCCGGCGCGATGTCGCGCACTCCGGAGGTCGATTCTCCGGGACAAGGAAATCTCGTGATAGAAACAGGCGGCCCCTTGCAGATGCGGGGCGTCGTGACTATGTTCTCAAGGTTGTCGATCAAGCGGAAGTGCTGCCTGCATCCGTTTGCTGCGCTATTGGAGGTTGGAATACACGGCAATGGCGGCTTTTGTCAAGGAATTATCGAACGGGGTCACCAACGGCGCCTGCGAGGGCCCTTTGAACGATAAAAATCCATGCAGACAAACCCGGAAATCGATGATATTTGTGATTTGAACGAGCTTAAAGGTAATATTCCATCGTAACTCCGCGATGCGGCCAAAAACAGTCAAAAAAAAAGCTTGCCTTTTTATCCGCGTCCGGTTAGAAGATCACGTTTTAAGTTTTCCGGGTGGCAGCACCGTTGCCGGGCCAGTGGAGCCTTTACCCCGGGCAGCGGGTTTCGGGAGGCGACGAGGCCAGAGTAGCTCAGCCGGTAGAGCAGCTGATTTGTAATCAGCGGGTCGCGGGTTCGACTCCTGTCTCTGGCTCCAACCTTCCGGGAAGGCATTCGGTGATGGAGGGCGGGATTCGGGACGCCACGGTGCCGACCCGTCGTTTTCCGTTACGCTAATGACCGCAAAGCGGTGGGGTTCCCGAGTGGTCAAAGGGAACAGACTGTAAATCTGTCGGCGATGCCTTCGGAGGTTCAAATCCTCCCCCCACCACCAGCCTTTAAGATAAGCACGGTGTAGGAGGTTCCGCCGTTGCGGCCGCGGGATCGCTTTTACAACTACACCGCTTATTGCGTGGATTTCAGTAAGCGACAAGAAACGGGCCGGTGTCATCCCCCCGGGGGGCGGGCAGGCATCGGGCAGAGCTAGGGTGTCGGGTGTGCGCGGGAGTAGCTCAGTTGGTAGAGCTTCAGCCTTCCAAGCTGAATGTCGCGAGTTCGAGCCTCGTCTCCCGCTCCAAAACCCGAAATCGGCTTGTCCTTCAGGCATCTGCAGCCCGTGCATCCGGTCCGTCAGACGCCCACGTAGCTCAGTAGGTAGAGCGCTTCCTTGGTAAGGAAGAGGTTCATCGGTTCGATTCCGATCGTGGGCTCCAGTTCAGATCTGCGGTTACAGACCACCGGTGGCCGCTTCGTTTCCAGGGGCTCGTGAGGGGCTGAAAGGCGCTGCAACCTTAAAGGTAAACCACGGGAGGACAGACGAGATGGCGAAGCAGAAGTTTGAGAGGACCAAGCCTCATGTGAACGTGGGGACGATTGGGCATATCGACCACGGCAAGACGACGCTGACGGCCGCGATCACCAAGCACATGGGGATGCGGGGTTTGGCGGAGTTTGTGCCGTTTGACCAGATCGACAAGGCGCCGGAGGAGAAGGAGCGCGGGATCACGATCGCCACGGCGCACGTGGAGTATCAGACCAACAATCGGCACTATGCGCATGTGGACTGTCCCGGGCACGCGGACTACATCAAGAACATGATCACGGGTGCGGCGCAGATGGACGGGGCGATTCTGGTGGTGGGTGCCGACGATGGTCCGATGCCGCAGACGCGGGAGCACATTTTGCTGGCGCGTCAGGTGGGTGTGCCGCGGATCGTGGTATTTTTGAACAAGTGCGACATGGTGGACGACGAGGAGCTCATCGAGCTGGTGGAGTTGGAGTTGCGGGAGCTTTTGGACAAGTACGAGTTTCCCGGCGACGACACGCCGATCATCCGGGGCAGCGCGTTGAAGGCGCTGGAGAGCGACGATCCGGACAGCGAGGCGGCCAAGTGCATTTTTGCGCTGATGGATGCCATCGACAGTTTCATTCCGGAGCCTGAGCGGGATGTGGACAAGCCGTTTTTGATGCCCATCGAGGACGTGTTCAGCATATCGGGGCGGGGCACGGTGGTGACGGGGCGTGTGGAGCGCGGGATCGTCCACGTGGGCGACGCGGTGGAGATCGTGGGGATCCGGCCGACGGTCAAGACGGTGTGCACGGGGGTGGAGATGTTCCGCAAGCTGCTCGACGAGGGGCGGGCGGGGGACAACATCGGGGTGCTGCTGCGGGGGACCAAGCGCGACGAGGTGGAGCGCGGGCAGGTGGTGGCGGTGCCGGGGTCGATCACGCCGCACACGAAGTTCAAGGCCGAGGTGTACGTGTTGAGC
>JBFYWT010000037.1:0-11794 GCA_041310895.1 Desulfobacteraceae bacterium
CCGGGGCATCGGTTGCGGGAGCGGCTGACTGTCTGAGGGGCTTACGGGCGCTTGGATCGGACCATTCCCCGAACGGGTAGAGGGGACCAGACGGAGGATATAATCCTGTGCACAATTGAACGAGCGAGCCTGGTCCGATCGTAGAGCCCGTTGCCCCGAGTTTCAGACGCGGACGCAACCGATGTCCCGGACGCAGGCATCCGGGGCGCCACAGCGCTGCTTTAAAAAGAGGTGCGCGCGGGGCGCGGCAGGCAGGGCATTTTCACTTTTGGTGTTTGGTCGGTGCGGGGCGAAAACGATTCGATACCGATCCCGATGCCGACCCCGACCTCTTTTTTAGTGCCGAGTTCCGAGTCGGTGGTATTCTGTCTTTATTTTTTACTCGTTCCTCGTTACTTTTTTCTCTTCCTTCACTCCGACGCTGACTTAGGCTTTCGCAGCCCTTGAACCGCTGAACCGTGAACCCGAAACCCATCAACCACCTTATCCGTTGAGAATATGCCGCATGGTCGGGCCGTCGATGTTGCCCCCGCTCAGGATGACCCCCACCCGGCCCCGGGCCTTTACCTTGCCGCTCAAGAGCGCGGCCAATCCCAGCGCACCGGAGGGCTCGACCACGAGCTTCTGGCGGTAGAAGAGCACGCGAACGGCTTCCTTGATAGCCTCCTCGGAGACGGTGTGCATCTCGCTAACGTATTGGAGGACCAGGGGGAAAGTGATCTTGCCCAGCGAAGGGGTGCGGGTGCCGTCGGCGATGGTCGGCGGGTTTTCGACCCGCTGCAGGGTCCGGGTGTAAAAAGAGCGCGTCGCGTCGTCGGCCAGCTCAGGTTCGACCCCGATGACCGTGCAGTCCGGGTTCATGCCCTTGGCGGCGATGGCGCAGCCGCTCAGCAGCCCTCCGCCGCCGCAGGGCACCAGGAGCATGTCCAGGCGACCGGCCTGCCCGCAGAGCTCGAGCGCCGCAGTGCCCTGGCCGGCGACGACATCCATGTGGTCATAGGGCGGGATCAGGGTGAATCCCTTCTCTTCCTGGAGCTCGCGGGCGATCGCCTCGCGGCTGCGCTCCCGCGGATCGTAGGCGATCACCGTGGCCCCGTAGGCCCGGGTGGCCTCGCGCTTGATGAGCGGCGCATCCTGGGGCATCACCACCGTGGTTGCGATCCCAAGCAGCCGGCCCGTGAGGGCGACGGCCTGGGCATGGTTGCCGGAGGAGAAGGTGAGGACCCCGCGGGCCCGCTCTTTGGCCGAAAGGCGCGTCATGGCGTTGTAGGCCCCGCGGAACTTGAAGGCGCCGATCCGCTGGAGGTTTTCGCATTTCAAAAAGACCTCGGCCCCCAGGCATTCGTTCAGGGTGCGCGAGGTCATGACCGGGGTCACATTCGCCACCCCGTTCACACGGGCGGCGGCATCCTTCACCATTTCAAACAGCTCATCGATCGATTGTTCCATTGCAGCTCTCCCACCGCACGGAAAGGGTTTCTCTTGACGGCCGTCTCACCATTCGTCGCGTGGCAGCGGCGCCCACGGGTAGGCGTCCCGGTCGACCCGGGTCCAGAAGAGGTCGCCGGAGTTGCGCCAGGGGTCGAGGACCAGCCCCGCCTCGAAGGGCTGCCCTGCAGCGGTAATGACCACGCTGTTGTGCTCCCTAAGGTCGCTGCCCCGGTGGGCCACACCCCAGTGCAGGTCGAAGGAGTTGAGACCGAGTGCCTGCAGGCGCTGCATCAGGTCTTCCGTCCAATGGAAGCAGAGCCCGCGCTCCCGGATTCCGACTTGGATCAGGACATTGTGCCAACGTGCCGGCGGAACGACCCGATAGGCGTCGGCGAGCCGCAGCGAGTGGGTCACCGCCGTCTCCGCCACCCGGCGGGCCTCGTCGGGGTCGGGGTGCGGCTTTAGTCCGGTGAGGCTGTCCTGAAGCGCCGCGATTTTTGATGAGATCTCCGTTTCGCCCGTCGACAGGGACCGGTGGGAGGCCGCGCACCCTGAAAATAGGATTGAAAGCGCAAGCAGCAGCGTCAGTTCGGGAAATATGGATGATGTAAGGGTTCTATGCATGCCGGCTTAAATTTCGATGCCCATCGCATTCAACTCGCGGGTGATGATGGCCTCCCAGCCGCGATTGGCCCTGGGGTTGGCCGGGCTGGGGTGGGTCATGGTGCCGATGGTCACATTAAGCCCCTCCAGCGCGAGGCGGGCGCGCTCGGCGGCGAACCGCCCGACCCCCACGAGGTACACCGGCTTAAAGTGTTCGACGCTGCGGCGCAGCGCGTGGTCGCAGGCGGCAAAGAGCGGCCGGGCGCAAGCCGCCGCGAGCTTGTCGGGTGTCAGGTTGGCGCCGGTGGGTCCAAGGAACATCAAGGGACAGTAGTTGGCGACAAAGAAGCGCTCGAAGAACCTTTCGGCGGTGCCGAACCTCGTGCGGGCCCAGCCCCACAGCCGCTGTCCGCTCACTTCGCGGCGGGTGCAGGCGAATCCCGTCACCGGGCGCCGGGGGTGGGGCCGGTCGGGTGTCCCGATAGGGGCCTCGATCCCCATCCAGTCGCGGACGGCGCCGATCTCTCCGAAGGGCACCCCGGTCTGGGCCATGCCCCAGGGGCCCGGGTTCATCCCCACCAGCACGATCTCCCGCGGCGGCCGGCCGAAGCGGCGCAGATACTCCCGATATGGCCGCCGGGCGTATTCGAGCGGGTTGTAGACATGCGCGACGGGCGGGCCGAAACGGAGCGGCCGGAGGGCGTCGATCAATTGATCGGTGATGCGATCAAGGTGCATGGCCTCATCCGCCCGCGGCGATGCCTTTGCTGAGCAGCACCAGCCCGGCTGTCTGTAAAAGATGGAAAGCCCCGTTGTGATCGAACTCCCAGACCCAGGTGACATGCAGCTGCTTTCGGGTCTGGGCCGCGGCGGCCAGGGCGCTCAGCAGGAGTCCGGCCGCCACCCAGCCGGCGCCTTCCAGCGCGCCGAGGGCGGCCAGTCCGGCGTAGCCGGCAAGGGCCGCTGCGAGGAGCAGGCCCGCGAAGAGAATGAACACCCGGAAGCGGCCGCCGTGGCGCCGGCTGACGAGAAAGAGGGCGGCGCCCGCCGCCAGCGCCGGGATCACGCCGCGGCGGGCAGCCTCCGGCCCGAAGAGATCGTAGGCGATGCCGACGCCGAACAGGGCGAGCGCAAATGCCAAAAGCAAGGTCAGGGCCTGCCACAGGCGCCGGCGGACCTGCGCCGGCAGGATGAGCCCGTGATAGAGGGCGCCCAACGCGGCGGCGGCGGCGATCAGCCCGAGCGGCCAGGACCAGAGCTGGAGGCGCACGGAGGGGACGGCTTGAGACCCGTAGAGGTAGACGACACCCGCGGCGGCCGTCAGGCTGAGAAGCATATCGGTGGCGGCCGTGGTGCGCTCCGTCGGGCTAGCGGTCAGTTGCATCGGGAGGGGTCCTGCGGGTCGATCCCCGTTTCAGGCGGCAGCCGGAGGGAGTCAGACAATAGGCCGGCTCGCTGTCCGGGCCGCACAAGAAGGATGCGTCCATGCGCTCGACGAGCCCCTGGGTGACCAGCTCGGCAAGCGCCTCCCGGGGGCCCAGAAGGTGCCCCGGGTAATAGACGCCTCTTTCCATCTTGCGCAGGATTCTCAACGGCATGGCAGGTGTCAGGGGCTCAGCAGCTTGAGTATTTCCGAGGCTTTGGCGGAGGCCAAGCTCCCCTTGGCCTGCCCGATGGGTACCGTGAAACGGCCGAGCTCCCGGTAGAGGGGGAGCAGGTCGGGCGCGTACTTCTCAAGGGCGGCGAGGTGACGGCCGACGGTGGCGGCATCCCCGCGGGCGATGGGTCCGGTGAGGCAGCCGGGAAAACCGACCGTCTCCATGTTGTTGAGCGTCCCTCGCAGGAGCGGCATGTAGGCCTTGACCCCATCGGCCGAGTTTTTGCCGAAATTCTGCCAGAGGTCGGTCGCCAGCTTGACCAGGGTGGTGACATAGTTGCAGGCGATGGCCGCCGCCGCGTGGTAGAGCACCTTGTCCTCGGAGCTGAGGTAGACGATCTCCCCCTTCAGCGCCCGGGCCATATCGGTCAGGGTGGACCGGACGGGCTCCTCGGCCTCGATGCCGAAGGTCGAGCCCGGCAGGTTCTGGATGGCCTGCGCGATGCCCGAGAAGGATTGACAGGGGTGAATCGAGCCGACGAGGGCGCCCTGCCGACGGGCCGCCTCCAGCGACTGGACCGTGCTCGCCCCGCTGCAGTGGACGGCGGTCTGCCCCGGGCGCCAGGTGAGGCCGGAGCAGACCGGGGCGATGAAGTCATCGGCGGTGGTGATGAAGACGGTGTCGGCGGCGGCGAGCACGGCCTGGTTCTGCGGGCAGACCCGGCAGCCGGGCACGCGCTCGGCAAAACGCGCCGCGGCGGCGGCCGAGATGTCCGCCACCGCGGCCACCCGGTAGCCCTGTTCCGAAAGCCTGACGGCGAAGGTGGTGCCGACCGGCCCGGCCCCGATGAATCCCAAAACCGGCATGATGTCTTTCTCCTGAAGTCGAATGCCCGCAATGCGGTCGAATGAATGAGCAGCTTCTAAAACCATTTTTGATTTTTGTCCAACACAATCTCGAGCGGCCGCAGGGTGATGGCGCCGGGCGGCCCGGGTTCGATCGTGACGACATGTTTATCGAAGATGCCCCCCATCAGCATGTCCACCCGGCGGGAGCGGGGCAGGAAAATGCCGTGGCGGTCGTAGACGATCTCCCCTTCTTCGTCGCGCTCCAGGGTGACGGTGAAGATGCGGGTCTTGAAGGTCCTGACCGCGAAACGGTCGCCGGGGGTGAAGGGGCTTTGCCGGAGCAGGGCGGCGTGGATGAAGATCCCCTTGCGCTCGCGGTCGTGAAAGGCGATCAGGTAGCTACCGTCGGCGTCCATCGTGTGGTTCACCTTGCTCCCGCCGGTGGGGGCCGTTTGTTTTTTGTCAAAATCCCACGGCCTGCCCATCTTTGCGCGGGTCGGAGGCGGCGAGATAGTCTCCCTCCGCGAGCTTCAGGATGAGCTGGCCGCCGCCGAAGGTAGAGGCGGGTTCATCCAGACGGATGCGGTGGCCCCTTTCCCTCAGGCCGGCCACGGTCGCTGCCGGGAGCCCCGGCTCGAGGGCCACCACCCCGTCCGGGGCGACGTGCCAGCGCGGCGCGTCGCAGGCGCTCTGGGGATTCTGGCCGTAGTCGAAGATCCGCACCATCATCTGGACATGGCCCTGGGGCTGCATGTGGGCCCCCATGACCCCGAAGCTCATGAGCGGCCGGCCGTCCCGGGTGACGAAGCCCGGGATGATCGTGTGAAACGGCCGCTTGCCGCCGGCCACGCCATTGGGGTGGGTCGGGTCGAGCACGAAGCCGCAGCCCCGGTTCTGCAGGGCGATCCCGGTGCCGGGGACCACCACCCCCGAGCCGAAGCCGAGGTAGTTCGACTGGATGAAGGAGACCATTGCCCCGGAAGCGTCGGCGGTTGTGAGGTAGACCGTACCGCCCGCGGCGGGCGCCATCGCCGCAGGGGCGGCGGCCTGTTTCAGCCGGATCGCGGCCGCCCGGGATTCCAGCGCCCCATCGTCTACCATCGCTGCGGGAGAAACCCGCATGTAATCGATGTCCGCCGCGTGCCGGAAGATCTCATCGAAAGCGGATTTCATGGCCTCGATCTGCAGGTGCAGGCTCTCGGCCGAGTCCGGTGCGTAGGCGCCGAGGTCGAAATGGCGCAGGATCCCCAGGGCGATGAGTGCGGCGATCCCCTGGCCGTTCGGAGGGATCTCGTGCAGGCGGACGCCGCGGTAGTCGACCGAGAGGGGCTCGACCCAGTCGGCGCGGTGGGCGTCGAGGTCCGCCAGCGTCATGGCGCCGCCCGCGGACGCCGCGCAGGCGGCGATCCGCTGCGCGAGCGCCCCGCGGTAGAAGGCTTCCCCCCGGCTCGCGGCAATGGCGGCGAGGGTCTCGGCCTGCTCCGGAGAGCGGAAGATCTCACCGGCCTTCGGCGCGCGACCGTGCGGGAAGAAGGAGCGCATCAGCTCCGGGAACCCGGCGAAAAGGCTCTCCGCCAGCCGCCAGCGGGCGGCGGTCATCGGGGAGACCGGGAATCCCTCCTGGGCATAGGTGATGGCGGGCCCGAAGAGCTCCGCGAAGGTCAGTTTTCCGAAGCGCGCGGAGAGCCGGCTCCAGGCGTCCACCGCCCCCGGCACGGTCACCGTGTCCCAGCCGGTGCGGGGCATCGTGGTCAGGCCTGCAAAACGCGCCGGCGTCCATCCGCGGGGGGAGCGGCCGGATCCGTTCAGGCCGTGAAGGGTGGTCCCGTCCCAGACGATGGCAAAGGCGTCGCTGCCGATCCCGTTGCTGGTCGGCTCGACCACGGTGAGGGCGATGGCGGCGGCCAGAGCGGCATCGACGGCGTTGCCGCCCCTAAGGAGCATCCGCAGGCCGGCCTGGGCGGCCAGCGGCTGAGAGGTGGCCACCACGTTGCGCGCCAACACGGGCATGCGCTGCGAGGGGTAGGGAAAGTCCCAGAAAGGTTCCATCGCTCCATTCCTATCTGTTTTCGGTCCACGTGGTATAAGCGTTCACGTACCCGTAGCCGTTCACCTACACGTTCACGATACCCTCGTCCCGAAAGAGCTTAACATACACGTGAACGGATACCGCTTCGCTGGCTACGTGGGCGTTGCTGCTCAAATACCCGGGCACGATTCTGTCTGGAACACCGAGCTCGACGGCACCGCCGGGCACCGGGGCTGACAGGGGCTGCTTCCCGCACCGGGCCGGCCGCAGGTCGAGTCGAGCAGCTCGCGGCACCCCGGCAGGTTCCAGGCCCCCACCATGCCGCATTTTTGGCCGGTCCAGCAGCCGTCGCAGTTCCCGGCCGTGAGGTGCGCACATCCCCGGCAGGGGAGGGCGCTCATCTGGGCGTCGAGAAGGGCGAGGAGGGTCTCGGCCGAAACGTCCCGGATCGACCCGAAGCTGCGTGGTGCCTCGCAACAGAAGGAAAAGCGCCCCGCCGGGTCAAAGGAGACGAGCGGGAGGCGGCCGGCCCCACAGCCGCGGAAGGCCTCGGTCTGCTCGAAGCGCAGGCGGCGAAAGCGCCGTACACGGAGCCGCTCGTAGAGAGCCATGACCTCCCCTGGGGAGGGAAGCCAGGCGAGGCCTCCGGAGCGGCGCACCGGCTGCCGCATCTCCGGGCCGCCCATCGACTCCAGGACCTCGGGCGCGATCAGGGTGTCGAAGCGAAAGCCGGCCGAAGAGCGGTGCTCTTCCAGGTGCCGGTCCACGGCGCCCAGCCACTCGTCGAGGGTCCCGAGATTGAAGGCCGACACCACCGTCCGCAGCCGCAGACGGATGCCGAGGTCCGACGCGCGGTGGATGAATTCCCACGCCGCTCGGGAGCTGCCGTCCCGCAGGAAGTCGTGCACGTCCGGCGGCCCGTCGACGCTGACTTCGAGCATGAACCGGGGGTGCCGGGCCAGTTCTGCCGCCGGCGCGGAAAGGGTAAGGGCGCCGCTGGTGACAAGTTTCACCTGCGCCGCATGGGCGAGGCTTGCAGCGAGGATCTCCGGCAGGTCGGGACGGGTCAAGGGTTCCCCGCCTTCCAGGCTGATCAGCTCGATCGGGCGCAACCGGGCAACGCCGGATATCACCTCGCACCAGCCGGCCGCGGTCAGTTCATGACCGACGGTTTTTGCAACCGTGCAGAAGCGGCAGCGCAGGGGGCAGCGGGAGGTCAGGGCGAGATCCAACCCGACGGCCGAGGAGGGAAGGTGGCGCTTTAGGGATTCGGAGGGCATGCGGGAACGCTCAGGCGAGCAGTTGGGAGATAATGCTGTGCCGGGGCTTGATTTCACGGATCAGGCGGTCTTCCCGGTGCAGTTTCAGGATCGAGCTGATGATCAAATACCCGTCGAGTCCGAGCAGCAGCGCGTTCAGCACCATGACCGGGATGAACAAAGGCAGCACCTTGAGGATATCGTATGAGCGCGATGTCGCGACCAGCACCCCCATGATCGACAACGGAATGGCAGACACGGCGATGCCCGTGCGCAGACCCGCGAGCGAAGTTCGTTTTTCCGCCAGAATGAGCTGGACCTCGTTGATAAGAACCCCCGGCGGACATTCATCCGTCGAGGGCTCTTCCGCGACCGCCATTGCTATTCCCTCGTCAATCGGAACCGCACGGTGACGGCCGCGCTCACCTGGATCTGGCCGGGCTGGATCGGTGTGCCGGCGGCGGCCGGGGCGGCGAACCGGCGCTCGACGGGGTACGTGGTCTGCGCGCCGTCCTCGCGCACATCGAGGACCTCCCCGAGCTTGAGATTCAAGGCAGCGGCAATCGTCTCGGCCTTGACGCGCGCCTCCTGGACCGCGAGCCGCAAGGCCTGCTGCCGGAAGGAGAGATCATCCTTCAGCTCGAAGCTCAGGCTGGAGAGCTGGTTGGCCCCCGCGGCGATGCCGGTGTCGATCACCGCCCCCACGCGGTCCAATTCGTCCAGGTGGATCCGCACGCTGTTCGTTGCGCGGTAGCCGACGATGCGGGGCGCTTCCGGCTCGGGATCCGTGCGGGGTTTGGGCTGGGAATAGACCGGGATGAGGGAGACGCCCGCAGTGCGGATTTTTTCATTCGGAACCCCGAGCGTCCTGATCTCACTCAGAACGCGGTGGATGATCTGGGCGAGCTGCTTCTGGGCATCGACCGCCTGGCGGGTTTCGACCACCGCTCCCAGGCTGACCTGGGCCCGGTCGGGGGCGGCCGCCACGTCGGCATTTCCGGTGACCGTGATCGCCGGCACGGGGGCTGCCGCCGCAGCGTCAGAGGCGGCCGCGGCGCTGGTGAAACAGGGGGCGATCAGCAGCCAGGCGGCCATTGCAACGGCTGCAGCGGGCAGGTGGGGAGCCCGTGGGGATGCGTCATGGTGATCCGATCGGCATGAAGTCATGGTTTTCTCCCTCGCATGAGCGGCAGGGTGTTGGCGCCCTGGGGCATCACGGTGATGGTCGGGCAATTTTTTCCACACATCGCGACGGCCTGTTTGAGCGCCTCCGCGATGGTGGCCGCCGGGATCAGCCCGGCCCGGCGCGCGAGTTCGGCGTTCTCGGGCCGGGTGAGCATGATGGTGGGGCTCTCGCGGCAGTATTCGCGCGTGATCAGGGCGCACCAGCCCGCGATCGTATAGTCCGCCCGCAGCGCCTTATCGTGAGCCTCGATCGTCGGGTGGTCGAACCACTTGAAATATTCGAGCGGCTCGCGGATGTCCGGGCACTCCGAGAGGATGACCGAGATCCCGCCCGCGGCGGCGGCGTGCACGGCGTTGTCCATGGTCTTGGTGGTCTGGTAGAGGTTGATGTCCTTGGGGTAGCCGCCGGCGGTGGCGATGACGATGTCGGCTTTGTCCGGTATCTCGACCCCGTACATCTCGTCCACGAGCCGGGTGGCCCTGAGCCAGGCCGAAACCCAGTTGCCGGCGAAGACGGCGCACAGCCGGCCGTCCAGGTTGGGGACCACGTTGACGATGAAATCAGGGCGCGCCAGCGAGGCGCACTCCATCATGTCCTCGTGGGCGGGGTTGCCCTCCGTGATCCCCGACTGGGCGAGCCGGCTGCGACCGCCTCCGGCTTCAGACTCGAGGGACCACAGATGGCAGGTCTGGATGGTCCGGTTCGCGCAGATCCCGGGCATGACGCTTTTGCGCCCGCCGCCGTAGCCGACCATGTAGTGGTAGATCACGCCGCCGGTCAGGATCAGCGTGTCGGCCTCCACGGCGATCCGGTTGACCGCGACGGGGGTCCCCCGGCTGGTGCGGCCCAAAGAGACCATGTTCGCCTCGTCCCAGGCGTCATGGTTCACGACCCGTACGCGGTGGCAGACCTCCGGGCCGCAGAGCTCGACGAACTCCGCGGGGGTGTTCTGGCGGTGGGCCCCTACGGCGATGAGGATGGTGATCTTGTCGTCGCCGACCCCGGCGGCGTTGAGATAGTCTAAAAGAAAGGGCAGGGTGTCGGCGTTTTTCTGCCAGCCGCGCGTAATGTCGCTCACGGCGATCGCCGCCGTACCCCCGGGCGTGACCATGTCGCGGAGCGGCGCGGAGTCCACCGGATGGTCCAGAGCGTCGAGGTAGGCCTGCCGCAGGTTTTCGAGTCCCGGCCGGTTGCGGCCGATCACCTCGCACAGGAGCTGACGGGCGGGCACCTCGAAACTCACCTGCGTTTTGCCGTACGTGAGCGTGAAGGGCCGGTTGGACATGGGCTATTTCGCTGCGGCCTTGCGGCGCGGGCCTTTGCGGAGTTTGGTCAGCTTCTGCATCTCGCCTTCGATCATGCGGTAGGTGTGCTCCTCGGCCGGGAAGGCCCCGGTGCGGACGTCCTTAATGTAGGCCTCGAAAACCTTGAGCATCTCCGCGCCCAGGTTGGCGTACTTCTTCACGAATTTGGGGGTGAAGGCCTGGAAGATGCCGAGAATGTCGGAGACGATCATGACCTGCCCGTCGCAGTCGACCCCGGCGCCGATGCCGTAGATCGGAATGGGGAGCTCATCGGCGATCAGTTTCGCAACCTCGGGCGGCACCGCCTCCACCAGGATCGAAAAGGCCCCGGCTTCGTAAACCGCCTGGGCGTCCGCGATGATGGCCTGGGCAGCCTCCGCGGTGCGTCCCTGGGCCTTGAACCCGCCGAGCGCCCCCGTGCTCTGGGGGGTGAGCCCCACGTGGCCCATGACCAGCATGCCGCTGTCGGCAATGGCACGGATGATGTGGGCGACCCGCACCCCGCCCTCGAGTTTGATGCAGTCCACGCCGCACTTCTTGTGGTACTGCACGGCATTCTGCACGGCATCGTTCACGCTGCCGTGATACGAGCCGAAGGGCATGTCCCCGATCACGAATGTGTTCGGAGCCCCGCGGCGCACCGCTTCGGTGTGGTAGAGGCTCTGCTCGAGCGTCACCGGCACCGTGCCGGGATAGCCATAGACGGCCATACCGAGGCTGTCGCCCACAAGGAGCATGTCCATGCCGGCCTTCTCGGCCAGTTGGGCGGTTGTGAAATCATAGGCCGTCATCCACACGGCCTTTTCGCCCTTTTCCTTCATCTGTTGCAGGTCGAACCGGGTCAGTTTCTTCTTCATGCCATCCTCCGATCAGGCGCCCGAAGCGCCGCCAGTTGAGATTCTGATCGTTTCTCCGCCGGCGTCCGCCGGTAGGACAAACTATGTCTCACGTTTCGCAGGAGTTTTCAACCGGGAACCAGAAAGCCCATCGGGGTCGGAGTCGGAATCGGGTCCGGTATCAACCGGTTTGCCTCACTCACTTTTCAAGTTCCCAGTGGGTGGTGCGCGCAGTTCCCATCCCGCCGTTTGGGACCCTTGCCGTTCGACTCATTTGTTTATGCCACGGCATCAGGATGCCCCGGACGCAGGCATCCGGGGCGCCACAGCGCTGCTTTAAAAGAGAGGTTCCCGGTTGGGCGCGGCGGGCAGGGCATTTTCCCGCAGGCCCGCTGAAACCGTGAGGTGGCAGCGGGAGCCGTCCGAGGGGATGGCCGTCCTGCCGTGATGAGGAGTTGGTTTTGCGCCGCATCCCCTCGGCCGGGCCCCGACGAGAAATCGGACTCCCTCTAATCAGCACGCCTGCGGGAAAACACCCTGCCCACCGCGCGTTCCTGCCCCACGCATTGGAATGCTCGCCGCCTGAAAAATTTTTTATGCCACGGCATCAGGATGCCCCGGACGCAGGCATCCGGGGCGCCACAGCGCTGCTTTAAAAGAGAGGTTCCCGGTTGGGCGCGGCGGGCAGGGCATTTTCCCG
>JBFYWT010000045.1:0-18382 GCA_041310895.1 Desulfobacteraceae bacterium
CGGTGGTGTGGGGCGGCTCGATGTACTTCTCGCGGATGGCGCGGGCCTCGAGCTTCACGCGCTGCTCCAATCCCCGCAAGGCCCGGTCCGCGGCCTCCTTGTCGGCCGCCTCCTGGGCGTCTATCAGCCGCTGGTAGTCCTCCTGCGGAAACTTGGCGTCGATCGGCAGCCACACCACCCCTTCCCCCGCCGGAGCCGAACCCGGGAGCCGAATGGCGAACTCCACGCGCTCGCTGCCGCCCGGTTTGGTGGCCACGTTGGCGGCATACTGGTCCGGGGCCAGGATCTGCTCCAGGATGTGGCTCAAACGGATCTCACCCCAGGTCCCGCGGGTCTTGACGTTGGTCAACACTTTCTTGAGATCGCCCACCCCGGCAGCCAGGGTGCGCATCTCCCCCAGCCCGGCATAGACCTGCTCCAGGCGCTCGCTCACCTGCCGGAAAGAGTCGCCCAATCGTTTCTCGAGGGTCCTCTGCAGCTTTTCATCGACCACCGCGCGCATCTGGTCGAGCTTTTCGGCGTTGGCCGCCTGCAGCGACTGCAGCCGGGTGTCCATGGCGGTGCGCAGGGCTTCGAGCTTGCCCTCGTTCAGCGCGGTCAGGCCGGCGAGCTGCCGCGCGAAGCTGTCGAGCTGGCCTTTCTGCAGGCGGGCGATCTCCGTCATGCGGCCCAGCAGGGACTCCGTGAGCTGGCCGGAGGCGGAGCGCATCTCCTCGCGCATCTGCCGGTCCCCGAAGGCCGACTCCTGCCGGCTTCTAACCAGCTCCTCCCGCACTTCGCGCTCCACCTGCTCGAAGCGGCCTTCGATGGCGGCCAGCGCCCCCTGAAGCTTGTTTATGACCTCCGAGGGTCGTCGCCGCACCAGGGCGACGAGCAGGAGCAACCCGACGGCCGCCACCGCGAGAGCGGCCATGAGCAGGTACGTCTCTACCGAGCGGCTCAGGAGGATCTCAACCATACGGTTTCCCTTTCGTCATTCCATCGTCTCCCGCCGCTGGGTCCGGTAGCGGCGGTAGAGCCCCCGGAACTGGTTGTAGGTGAGCCCGAGCGCAGCCGCCGCCTTGCGCTGGTTGTACTGGGCACGCCTCAAGGCAGCCTCCAGCATCCTCACCTGGAGGTCCCATACCGCCGCCTTCATCATCACCTTCGGGCTTTCCTCTTTCGGAACCGGGGTCTCTTCCCGCGCAGGCCGCTCCGGTCGCGCGAGCGGGGCATGGGGGGAGCGGAAGGGGTCGAACTCGACCTCGGAAATAAGGGCCGTATCGGACCGGTAGACCGCCCGCTCGACCAGGTTCTTGAGCTCACGCACATTGCCCGGCCAGGGGTGACGTTCAAGGGCGGCAGCCGCCGCATCGCCTATCACCGGGGTCTCGGGGCGGCCGAGCTCCTTCGCCATGCGCGCCGCAAAGTGCCGGGCCAGGAGCAGCACGTCGCCCCAGCGTGCCCGGAGCGGCGGAACCACCAATACTTCGAATGCGAGGCGATCCAGCAGGTCGGCCTTGAACTGATCGCGCCGGACGAGCTCCGGCAGGTCGGCGTTGGTGGCGGCCACGATGCGCACGTCCACATCGATCCGCTCCGGGCTGCCGACCCGCTCGAAGCTGCCGTATTCGACCACCCGCAGGATCTTGCCCTGAACCTCCAGCGGCACGTTTCCGATCTCATCGAGGAAAAGAGTCCCGCCCTCGGCGGATTCGAAGCGCCCGGAGCGCCGCTGAAGTGCACCCGTGAAGGCCCCCCGCTCGTAACCGAAGAGCTCCGCTTCGATCAGGGTCGGTGCCAGAGAGGCGCAGTTTAGGGTGATGAAGGGGGCCTCCCACCGGCCGGAGAGATAGTGCAATCGGGCGGCGGCCAACTCCTTGCCGGTCCCGCGTTCGCCGATCAGCAGCACCGGCCGGTTGATGGGCGCCACCCGGGAGAGCCTCTCCTGGAAATCGAGAAATGCTTCCGACTGCCCGATCGCCTCGGTCATTGCAACCATATTCGATGATTTGAGGGAATTCGGCATAATGGTAAAATTTACCAAAATTTATCATAAAATCATTAATTAGGTAAATATTACCAATTAGAACTAAAAGCGTCAAGTAATTATTTTATAATTTTTTCAATATATTAACCTTATAATCATAGCATGGCACGGCCTGTGCTCATGCGAGATAACGAAAAAGAGAAACCATCTCGGGCGCAGGTGACTCAGGGCTGCGCCGCAACCAGCAGGAGGGCATCATGGGAATTTTCACTCGTTTTCGCGATATCGTCAGCGCCAACATCAACGCCATGCTCGACCGGGCCGAGGATCCGGAAAAATTGATCCGCCTGATGATCCGCGAAATGGAGGACTCCCTCATCGAGCTCAAAGCGGCTTGCGCCGGCGTCATGGCGGAGGCGAAGAGAATCCAGCGCCAGAGGGATGAGGCCGGCCGGCGCGCCGAGTTCTGGGCCGACAAAGCCCGGCTGGCCGCCGCCAAGGGCCGCGATGAGCTGGCCCGGGAGGCCCTGGTGGAGAAACGCCGCTACCGGCAGCGGGCGGATGCGCTGGAGCAGGAGCTGGCCGACCACCAGAGCCTCGTCGATCAGTACCAGGGCGACATCGCCCAGCTGGAGGAGAAACTGAAATCCGCCCGCGACAAGCAGCGGGTGCTCGTCCAGCGCCACATCCACGCCGAGCGCAAGCGGCGCGCCCAAACGGAGATCCGACGCATCGACAGTGCCGAAGCCGTGTTCCGGTTCGACGAGCTCGAAAGCCGCATCGAACGCATGGAAGCCGATGCCGACCTTGTGAACTTCGGCCGGCGCGGGAGCCTGGAGGAAAAGCTGGAGACGCTCACCTACGACGAGGAGATCGAACGCGAGCTGCAGGCCCTGAAAAACAGGCAGCCGGGAGCCGGCGCCTGAGGCCTTGCCGTTTGTAACCGCAAGGGATTGAATTTCTGTTGATGGTTGCCGGCCGGCGGCCTATAGTGGGGGCTCTCTCACCCGGACCCTATCCGCCGGGCAGGCGCCTCAGGCGGGTGCACGCTCGGCAACCGCGTTTTGAAGCGAAGGAGAACGAAACGTGAGCATCATCGTGGAAGGTGCCCTCATCCTGGTTCTGGCCGGCGTGGCGGCGATCGTCGTCGCCCTGGCCCTTAAACTCTTCCAAGGGCTGGGGGGCCGAGGCCAGGGCACTGAGGACTCCCGGATCATCCAGGAGACCTACCGGGGCCTTTCACACCTGGAAGAGCGGATCGAGGCTCTTGAAACCATTCTGCAAGATCGTCAGGACAGGGAAACCGGAAAATGAAAGACTATACGCGCAGGGGCATCTACCGCTCCCGCCAGGGGGCGATTTTCGGAGTTTGCCGGGGTCTCGCCCAGCACTTCGACTTCTCGGTATTCTGGGTGCGCACGATCGCGTTGATCCTGCTGTTCTTCTCCGGGGTGGTGCCGGCCATGATCGTGTACCTCCTCGCCGCGCTCATGATGAAACCCGAGCCCGCGGTCCCGCTTTCATCCCCGGAAGAGCGGGAATTCTACGACCACTACACCGCCTCGCGCCATGATGCAGCCCAGCGGCTGAAACGGCGCTATGAGGAGTTGGACAAGCGCATCCGGCGGATGGAGGACAAGGTCACCTCCAAGGAGTACAGCTGGGAAAGGCGGATGGGGCGATAGGAGCCTTCACGGATCCCGGGGAGGTGATGCCGGGATCCGCCCCACGGCGTCTGGAGGAGCGTCGGTCGGGTGGGATGGGCACCGCCTGGGGCGGCTCCGGACGGCCGGCTGCCCCGGCATCGCCATGCGGCGCCCCCCCGACGGCTAAATAAAATCTCTGCCCGAGGTCAGATCCGTTCCAGAACATCACCCGGCAGGTAGTAGGACTCCGCCGCCGAGTAGTTGTTGACGCTGGAGAGACTGTCGCAGAGGGCCGACTGAACCCGGTCCAACAGTGTGCAGCGCTCCATGCAGTCCGGGAACGACGCATAGGTGCCGCAATCCCGGCAGGGGCTTTTCACAAGGTAGCCGATCTCGTAATCGAACTTCTGACTCAACGCTCTTCCGTGTTTCATGAGCTCACCTTCTCCCAGCAAGCGGTGATCCGTTTTGTCCTTCCGAGTTCGATATCGCCCGTTTTCAATTTCTCTTTAGTTCAGCATCGCCGACATAACTATACAACTATCATGCCAGCCTGCATAAAGTGTTTAAAGTTTAATTAATTCAAATAGTTGTTTAAAAACCGGGAAACCCTGTTCATTACGCCCGGCGAAATCCGGCGCATGCATTGTCAATTAATTGTCGTTCCGGGGGTCGCGTTATCTTCAGCCGGCCTTGGCTTTGGGTGCCGGGGCGGGAGTCTTCCGCCCGGTACCCGGCTCTTTTGGCCCGGGTGGGGGTTTGTGCTCGAGCCGGAACATGAGAAGCCCGGTGGAGGCAACGAACAGGTGGGTCGCGAAAAAATAGAACAGGGCCCTCTCAGGCGCATGCGCACCCACGACAGCCAGCAGCACGGCGGACCAGAATGCCAGCTTCAGTTTCATCGCACCCCTCCTTGACGAACTCGCACCTGACGTATCTATCGGCCACGGGCGGGTAAAACTTGACGGCACCTCTCAGGATCTCTTCAAGATTTTTCGCACTTCGACCGATAGAACCTACGGTGAAACCGACATACGAATCAGGGACGGAACCTCCATGGAAAAAAACATCAAAAAGCCCATCGTCCTCTTCATCCGCGATCTCAAGACCCGCCGCAAGCTGCTCACCTTCGACGAGGCCTCCACCAAACAGGCGGTGGTGCTGAGGCTTCTGTCCCTGCTGGGGTGGGACATTTTCGACGTGGAGGAGGTCGCCCCGGATTTTTCGGCCGACGGGGTCACGGTCTCCTACGCGCTGCGGATCGACGGAGCCGTCCACCTGCTGCTGGACGTGAAACGCAATCCCGAAGACCCGGATGGTCTGCGCAAGCAGCTCGTGGCCCTCTCCACCCAGGAGTCGGTCGAGTTGTGCGTGTACACCGACGGGCCGGCCTGGAGCTTTTACCTGACCTCGGCGCGCGGCGGAACGCAGCAGAAGCTCAGCCATGCCATCGATCTGATGGAACAAAAACCGGAGGAGATTGCCGCCGACCTGATCGCGTTCCTGAGCCGTGAGAAGGTGGCGGCCGGCACCCACATCGAAACCGCGAAAGCCGCCCTCCAGAAGCAGAAACGCAAGCGAGCAGCCGAGATCCTGCCCGAGGCCTGGAACCGGGTGGTCTCCGAACCCAATAAAATCCTGGTGGATATCCTGAGCGACGCGACCGAGAAACTGTGCGGGTTCAAGGCCGAGCCGACCGCCGTCGAGGCCTTCATCCGCCACCACCGGAGCCTCTGGGTCCTCGAGGAGGGCGCCGCGCCCCCCGAGCCCAAAGTTCCCGACCAAGAGGAACCCGAGCTCCCGGAACCGGAGGAAGCCGCCGGCAAGAGCTCGGACATCCGGACCCGCAAGCCTGAATTCTTTGCGGACAAAACCATCGACTCCTTCACCTTCCAGGGCAAACACTTCCCGGTCAAGTCCTGGGAGCAGATGCTGACCACCCTCTGCAACCAGTTGGCGGCATCCCATGCCCAGAATTTCGAGAAGGTGCTCTGGATGTACGACGACCAGCAGCCCTGCTTCACGCGCTACTCCGACCAATTGCGGATCCCGGAGAAGATCAAAAAGACCAACATCTACGTCGAGACCAAGCTCACCCCGCACGAAATCGTCAAAACCGTGGGAGACCTCATCACGGAGTTCGGGTACGGGCACGAGGACCTGGTCATTACGACCCAATAGACGAGACACGGTTCACGGCGCACGGCGCACGGCACACGGGAAAAAAATTATAGACGTTTCTTCAACGCCCACCTCTGCCCAAGTCGTCCGGATCGATTTTCCACTGCGGGTCCCTTCCATCCGTTATCACCGTGCACCGTGCGCCGAGCACCGTGCACCGTGCACCGTTTTTTTTCCCTTGACTTTCCCCTGCCCCGCGTCGCACTCATGGCGGCATGACCGAAACGTTTCTCTTCTACGACATCGAGACCACGGGCTTAAGCCGCGCTTTCGACCAGATCCTCGAGTTTGCCGCCATCCGCACCGATGACGGCCTCACTGAAATCGAGCGCTTCACCGCCAAGATCCGGTTGCGGCCGGATGTCATCCCCTCCCCGGCCGCCATTCTCGTCAACCGGCTGAGCCTGGCGGACGGCCTCTCCGGCCGCTCCGAGTACGACGCCCTCCGGGAGATCCACGCCCAGCTCAACCGGCCCGGCACCGTCAGCATCGGCTACAACTCCATCGGCTTCGACGACGAATTCCTGCGCTTTGCTTTCCACCGCAACCTGCTGCCGCCCTACACCCACCAGTTCGCCAACGGCTGCCGGCGGATGGACCTTTTTCCCATAACCCTCATGTACTGGCTCTATCGCCGGGAGCTGCTCCGGTGGCCGGAGCCGAACGGCACGCCCTCGCTCAAGCTGGAAGACATCGGCGCCGCCAACCATTTGTTTTCAGCCCCCTCGCACCAGGCGCTCGCAGACGTGGAGGCCGCCCTGAGGCTCGCCCGCCTGCTCTTTAAGGAAAAGCGCATGTGGCAGTACCTGGACGGCTGTTTCCGCAAGGAGATCGATTCCCGGCGTATCGATGAGCTGCCGGTGGCCTTTTCGAGCGCGGCCGGAGAGCACCGCCTCGCGCTCCTGGTGGCCGGAGAACTTGGGACCCGCCAGCGGTTCCAGGCGCCGGTGATCGCCCTTGGCCACTCGATCGCGTACCCGAAGCAGTCTCTCTGGCTGCGTCTGGATTTGCCCGCTTTACGGACTTGCCGCGCGGAGACGATCCCCGAGAGCACCTGGGTATTCCGCAAGCGCGCCGGAGAGACCGGGATCCTGCTTCCGCCGACGGCGCGCCACCTGGAAGCGCTCGAACCCGCACGGCGGGAGGAGATGGAAAAAAATGTGGCGTGGATCCGCTCGCAGCCGGCCCTCTTCGAGGCCATTGCCGGCCATCACCGCCGCTTCCGCTACGCCTTCATCCCGGGGCTGGATCCGGATGCGAGCCTTTATCAGACCGGCTTTTGGTCCCGAGCCGACGAGGCTCTCTGCCGTGCCTTCCACGCCGCGCCGGCCACAGAGAAAGCGGCCATGCCGGGCCGGTTTGCAAGCGCGGAGGCCGGCACCCTCGCACAGCGCATCCTGTTCCGCAATTTGGAGGAGGTACTCACCCCGGAGCTGATCCGCGCGCGTGAGCTTCACCACGAGCGCATTTGCAGCCCCACGCCCATGAGCGACTTCAACGGCCTGCCGCGCACCACACCGCAGACCGCCCTTGCCGAAATCCTCCGGCTGCGGCAATCTCCAGATCTGGATGAGACCGGGGGCCGCATCCTGGATGAGCTCTACGACTATATCACCGGCCGGTTCGGCGGCACTCCGCCGGCCGCGCAGTCCGGTACCTGACCCGCCGCGCACGCCGATTCCGGCCCCTGCCGAGCCCAGGACGATGCCCGACCCTGCTCTCACCACTCCCCCCCTTGCACGGCTCCGCCGGCGATGGCGCCTCGCATGGATCGGGGCGGCGCCCTTCCTGGCCGGCGGGATGTGGCTGTGGCACGCACTCGGGGGGATGGGCGCGGCGGTGCAGGGCGGTTTGCAAACCGCAGCGGTGATGGTGTATCTATGGATCCGCACCCATCGGATGCTCGCGCTGAACCACCGGCCGGAGGAGAGGCACCCGCGCCCGAGCCTCGGGGCCGCCAACACCATCACCCTGGTCCGCTCGGCCCTGATCGCGCTCCTCGCCGGTTTCATCTTCCAGCCCGCGCCCGACCTTGGAAAGACGGCCGAATGGGCCCTCTGGCTGCCGGCCCTGCTTTATCTATCCGCGGTCATCCTCGATGGGGCCGACGGCGCAATCGCGCGGGCGACCGGGAGCGATACCCGTCTGGGGGAACGCCTCGACACCGAAGTCGACGCCCTGGGCCTTTTCATGGCATCCGCCCTGGCCGTGTGGATCGGCCGGGCGCCGGTCCTCTATTTGGCTGCCGGCCTTGGATACTACCTCGTGCAGGCCGGCATCGGGCTGCGGCGGGCGTTCGGCCGCCCGTTCTTCCCGATCAGACCCCGGGCCGAGGCCCGCACGGTGGCCGGGTGTGCCATGGGCTTCGCCGTCGCGATCCTGACGCCCGCGCTCGAGGCGACCGCCTTTTTTCCGGCCGCCCTGGCGATCACCGCCGCTCTGGCGTACGGGTTTGCCACGGACTGGCTGATCCTCTGTGGCCGGGCAACGCCGGAAGGACAACTGATCCCGCCGGAGGCGGCCGCCGTCCAGCGGCGGATAGAACGGCTGCTGCCGCTCGCCCTGAGGGCCTGCGTGGCCGTGGGCGTTTTACTGCTCTTGTGGGACCCGGCGGGGGGGGCCGCGAGGCATGCGCTCTCAGGGATTGAACGGGCCGTGCTCGGCGGCGGCGCCGTCTTGGCGGTACTTGGGGTTACAGCCCGCGTTGCCGCCGTTGCGCTGTATGTTGCGGCGGCCGGTGCGCTCCCCGACTCCGGCGGAGTCCTCGTGGCGGCCGGCGCCGCCCTGTTGATTCTGACCGGGGCCGGCCGCCCGCGCTTATGGCAGCCGGAGGATTTTTTGTTCATCAAGCGGATCGGGGATCGTAACCGATAGCAGGAATCGCACCGAGGGACTCATGTCGCAAAAAAAGTGCCTGCGGCCGGATTCCAGCGGCGCCATCGGCTCACTGGAGGAGCTCGAACGCGCGCTGTCCGATGCCGGCCGTTTCCGCCGGGAGCATCGCCGCCCGTTCGTGGTGCTGAGCTACGCCCAAAGCGTGGACGGCAGCATCGCCGGCCGGAACCGCGAACGGATCCGCCTGAGCAGCCCCGAGGCCATGCGCCTCACGCACGGGATCCGCGCCGTGAGCGCGGGCATCTTGGTGGGGATCGGCACCGTCCTCGCCGACGATCCCCGCCTGGCGGCATTCGACGGCGCCGGGCCCCAACCCCAGCCGGTGGTGCTCGACACCCACCTGAAAACGCCGCTAACGTCCCGCCTGGTTAAGCGGACGGATACACGGCCCTGGCTCATCCACAGGGACAACCTGCCGGCACCGCACGCCGGTCCGCTCCAGGAGGCAGGGACGTGCCCGATGCCTTGCGCCCTCGGCCCCGACGGCCGCATCGACCTCGCGGCGCTCATGACCCTTCTATCTGAAGAGGGGATCGACAGCCTCATGGTGGAGGGCGGGGCGCGCGTGATCACAAGCTTCCTGCGCTCGCGGCTGGTTGATCTGCTGGCGGTAACGCTCAGCCCGCAGTTTGTGGGCGGGCTCCCGGCGCTCGATGTTCCGGGGCCGGAGAACAGCCTCCGCACCCGGCTCACGGCGGTCCGCTATCACCCGGCAGGACCGGACATGATCCTGTGGGCCCGGCCGGACTGGGGCGCCCAATGAAGCGCCGAGCGGTGGTTTTTAAGGCCCCCGGCCGGATTGAAACCTTACGCGACGCCATACCCGCGCCGGGTGCGGGGGAGGTCCTGGTAGCGGTCGAGATCTCCGCCATCAGCGCCGGCACCGAGCTTCTGATCTACCGCGGGCTCGCGCCGTCGGACGTGCCCCTCGACGCCGCCCTGCCCGCCCTGGCCGGCACCCTTCAATTCCCGCTGCGCTATGGCTATGCCGCGGCCGGCACCGTCACCGCGGCCGGGCGGGAAGTCGACCCGGCCTGGGTCGGCCGCCGGGTGTTCGGGTTCTGCCCGCACGCCAGCCACATCCTTGCCGCCCCGGCCGGGCTGGTTCTTATCCCCGATGACCTCTCCTGGCGGGATGCGGTCTTCCTGGCCAACATGGAAACCGCCGTAACCCTTTTGTTGGACGGCATGCCGGCCGTCGGCGAGCACGTCGTCGTCTTCGGCCAGGGGGTGGTGGGGCTCCTCACCACCGGTGTGCTCGCAGCTTTTCCCCTTGCCACCCTGCTGACCGTCGATCCGATCGGCTCCCGGCGGGACGCCTCTTTGAACACGGGAGCCCACGCCGTCTTCGACCCGGCGGAACTACAGGAACTCATGCATCACCTTGGCAGTGCAACCGGTACGCGCATGGCCGACCTGGTGTTCGAGCTTTCGGGCCACCCACCCGCACTGGAGGCCGCCATCGCCGCCGCCGGCTTCGCGGCGCGGGTCGTGGTCGGCTCCTGGTACGGGACCGCCCCGGTCCCCCTGAACCTTGGCGGCCGCTTTCACCGGAGCCGGATCCGCCTGATCGGCAGCCAGGTCAGCACCCTGCCGCCGGCCGTCATGGCCCGCTGGAACAAACCGCGCCGGCTGGATACGGCCTGGGCGATGATCCGGCGGATCGCACCGTCACGCTGGATCACTCACGAGTTCCCGGTAGAACGGGCGGAGGAGGCTTACGCCCTCCTCGATCAGCAGCCTGGACAAGCCTTGCAGGTGGTACTGAGTTACCAGGAAGATTAGTAACGAGTAACGAGTGAAAAGATAAAGTCGGATTCGCAAAAAGCCTTCTTTCACGACGACTTTGAAAAAAGCCCAAGATCAAGACGCGCGAATCCCGTGTCGCGAGGCCTACTTTTCAGTACGCCGCAGTGACCGCGGGATGATGCGCAACGCAGAGGTTGGGGTTTTTACGAAGTCGTCAAAGATACAGCGCGGAGGCTGCCGCCATGTACACCGTCGCCGTTCAACAGGAGCTCATCGCCCGGCACTACCTGATTGGGGGGGATTTCGGCGCGGAGAACCACCCGCACTCCCACCACTACCGCGTAGAGGCACGGGTATCGGGCCGCGCGCTCGATGCGCACGGGTTTCTCGTGGACATCGACCTCCTGAAGGCAGCCCTCGCGGCGGCCGCCGGCCGTTTCCGGGACCGGACCTTAAACGACCTGCCCGAGTTCGCCGGCCTCAACCCCAGCATCGAGCACCTGTGCCGGATCCTGTGCCGGATCCTGGCCGCAGCGCTGCCGGCAAGGGGAGGAGCCCTGCTGCGCGTGACCGTCTGGGAAGACCCGGCCGCCTGGGCCGCCTACACCTGCACGCTGCCATGAGGATCGCCCTCATCATCTACGGCCGCCTGGAGACGCTCACGGGCGGGTTTCTGTACGATCGCTACCTGGTCGAGGCCCTGCGCCGCCGGGGCCACCGTGTGGCGGTGGTCAGCCTGCCGTGGAGGCCTTACATGCTCTGCCTGGCAGAGAACCTTTCACCGGGGGGGAAGCAGCGTGTTTTATCCGGCGACTGGGACCTCCTGCTCCAGGATGAGCTCACCCATCCGTCCCTGGTAGGCCTGAACCGCCGCCTCAAGAAGACGACCGGCCGGCCCATCGTGGCGATTGTCCACCAGGTGCTCTGCCGCCAGCCCCGCCGGGCCGGGTGGAATCTTTTTTTCCGTGCCGTGGAAAAGGCTTACCTCGAAAGCGTGGATGCATTTATTTTCAACAGCACGGCCACGCGCCGCGAGACCCTGAGCCTGGTACGCAATACCCGGCCGCACCGCGTCATCCGGCCGGCCGGCAGCCGCCTCGGCCCTCTGCCCGCACCCGATGCGATCGCCGCACGCTCCGGCCGCGGCGGTCCGCTCGAGCTTCTCTTCGTCGGGAACATCTCGCCCGTGAAGGGGCTCGAGCCGTTGATCCGGGCGTTGGGACAGATCCCCCCCTCCGGCTGGCGCCTGACGGTTGCCGGTGACACGCGCGTGGACCCCGGCTGCATGCGGCAGGTTCAACGGCGGGTCGCCCGGCTGAATCTCTCCACGGCCGTCCGGTTTTTGGGCCGGCTCGAGGCCGATGCCCTGCGGGATCTCTTTCAGCGCTGCCACGTGTTTGCCATGCCCTTTGCCCACGAGGGATTCGGAATCGCCGCGCTCGAGGCCATGGGCTTCGGACTGCCGGTGATGGGTTCGACCTGCGGCGGTGTCGGCGAGTTCGTCCGGCACGGGGAAAGCGGCTTTCTCGTCGCGCCGGGGGACCTTCCCGCCGTCGGCCGCCACCTCGACGCCCTGCTGTCGGAACGAGGGCTCCTGGAGCGAATGGGCCGATCGGCCTATGCGACCCACCGGGCCTGGCCGAGCTGGGAGGAAAGCATGGACGCTGCGTGCCTCTTCCTGGAGAGCCTTGCGGGATGAAATGCCAGACTGAAAAAAATTCCGCCGGCGCACGGGGTGCGGCCGGACGGCGGTGGGTCGGGACCAGGGCGGCGGTGGGGCTCATCTTTCTGAACGCCGTCCTGAACGCCTACGTCCTGGCCGCCGGTGCATCATGGGTCCGGCTGCTGCCGCCCGTGCCGGAGCTCATGGCAATCCTGGCAGGCATGTGCCTCCTAATCCAGAGGGCAACGCCCTGCCGCCCGGTTGGCTACGCCCTCCTTGCCGGCCTGATCCTCTTTTTCGCTCTCTTCCGGACCGCCGATGGGCTCATGTCCGCCGTCTTCTTCCGGCCCCTCAACCTCGCCATGGACATTCCCCGGCTGCCGGACCTGGTGTTCCTGGCCCGGACACTGATATCACCCGAACGCTTGGCGCTGGCTCTGGCGGGGATGGCCCTTTTCGCCGCAGCCGCGGCGTGGGGAGCCTGGCGCGCCCTGGCGGCCCTGCATGCTTTTCTCGCTGCGCTTCCACTGACGGCGGTTGCAAAACGTCTCGCCGCCGGGGGAATCCTGGTTGCGACCCTGGGGGGCCTGCAGCTGAACGCACCCGTCGTGGCGATACCCACCCTGCCCCGGCTGATGGAGGAGCTGCGTTTCCTCCTGGACCTCGACGGCGTCCGCCGACAGGATCTCGCCGCCATCGCGGCCGCCCGGGACCGGGCCGCCGCTCACCCGACCAATCTCGAACGGCTCGGCCGCGCCCCGGTGCTGCTCTTTGTGGTCGAGTCCTACGGCCGGGCCGCCTTCTCCCACCCAGACCATGCCGCCCGTATCCTGCCGGCGATAAAGACCGCCGAGGCCGAGCTCGGCGCTGCAGGGTTTTTAATGGGGTCGGGCTTCCTCGACGCCCCGACCATCGGCGGCGGCTCCTGGCTGACCCATGCCACCCTGGCAAGCGGCATGCGCATCGAAAGCCAGATCCGCCACGACCTGCTGCTGGCATCCGATCTCACCCCGCTCGCCGCGTATTTCAACAGGGCCGGCTACCGGACGCTGCGCGCCATGCCCGGAACACTCCGGCCCTGGCCGGCCGGGGAGTTCTACCGCTACGAGCAGACCGTCATCGCCCCGGATTTCGACTATCGCGGGCCACGCTTCGCCTTTGCCCCCATGCCCGACCAGTTCGTCCTCGATTGGATCTGGCAAAACGCGATCGCGGGAGAAACCCGGCCGCTCTTCGTCGAATTCATCCTGGTGAGCAGCCACACCGGTTTCGAGGTCCATGCCCCTTACGTCGTGGATTGGCGGGCGATCGGCGACGGCGGTCTTTTCAAGTCGCTCCGCCCGCAGGTGTTTTCGGGCGTGTGGTTCGACCCCGCCGCGCTCTCAGAGGCCTACAGCACCGCCATCCGCTACGAGTGGACCGTGCTCAGGGAGTTCATCAGGCAGCGCGTCGGTGCGGACGAGCTCATCATCATCCTCGGTGACCACCAGCCCCCCGGAGCGGCGGCCGGAGGGGACCGCTCGGCCTCCGTGCCCATCCACATCATCACCCGCAACGCCGAGGCGCTGGCGCGGTTCCTTGAGAGGGGATACACGAAGGGGCTGGTTCCGGACCAGCCGCTGCCGCACTCCGGATTGGAAACCTTCTTTTGGGATTTTCTGGAGGACTTCAGTGGGTAGCGGGTGGGTTGGGCGCAGGTCCGGATGGGGTCGGCGCGGTGATCACGAGGGTGAGGTGCAGGCCGCCGCGTGGCTCCGGCCGGCGGCGGCGTGGACCACCGCCAGCATCTCGCCCATCACCCGGTCCACGTCGTCATAGGCGATCTGGCAGGTCCCCACCCGCGCATGGCCGCCCCCGCCGTAGCGCAACATGAGCGCCCCCACATCCACCCGCGAGGTGCGGTTGAAAATGCTGTGGCCGGCGGATATCATCGCAAACTGCCGCCGCAGGCCGTCGGCCACCCGGATCGAGATGTTCTGCCCGGGGTAGAGCACGTACTCCAGAAAACGGTTTCCGACCGGCATGTCCTCGACCCCGCGGAAATCAATCAGGATCGCATCCCCCTCGACACGGCTCCGGCGCGCCAGCAGTTCCCGGTAGCGGGCATTCTCCGCGCTGTAGAAATCGACCCGCTCCCTGAAATCCGGCAACGCGAGGATCTCCTCGACGCTGAGGGAGCGCATCAGCTGCGGCAGGCGTTTCATCAAGTCCAGGTTGCTGATCCGAAACGTATGTTTGCGACCCAGGCCGGTGCGTGGGTCGGATATGAAGGCCAACAGCGCCAGTCCCTGGGGGTCGAGGACGTCCTCTCGGTTGAACTGCGCGGCGTCGACGATCCCGGCCATTTCCACCAAAGGGGCATAGCGCGTGATCCGGCCGTCATACGGGGGCCGTCCGCTGAAATAATCGAACACCACCTGGGCCGCGCTGGGGGCCGCCACACTCATGCCCGCAAACTCCCCTTTCAACTGCAGGCGTTCACACTCGCTCGAGTGGTGGTCGAACCACATACCGCAGCCGAAAACATAGGGAACGTTGGCGAGGATATCCTGGTCCCCGACCGGGATCTTGTTGTCCTGGAGATCCTTGGGGTGGACGAAGAGGATGTCGTCGATGAATCCCAGCTCGAGCAGCAGGGCGGCGCAGACCGAGCCGTCGAAGTCCGAACGTGTGATCAACCTCATCCCGCCCCCCTAAACAGGCGCCGCCCCACCCGGCGCAGCCCCTTGGATAGGTATCGGCCGGCGGCGGCCGGACTTTAGACTAAAAAAAAAGGTCCAGGGGCCGAGGGGTCAAGGGTAAAGATGCAGGGTCCAAGGGGCCAAGGGTTCAAGGGTTCAAGGGGAAATGCAAACATAGCCGGATTTCAGAGTCACGAGTAAGGACTCAAAAACAGAGGATCCGTCCTTATCCGTTCACTTGAACCCTCGAGCCCTTGGCCCCTTGAACCCTGTTATATAGATCATCTCAGCTCGATCTCACGGAACGGGATGTTCAGCGAGGCCGCCATGGCTTTCAGGTCCTCCTCGAGGGGGATCGTCCTCCCGTCGGGTTTCCCCACCGGGGTGTTCTTGTCGGCCACCACGTGGACCTGGAGCTTGGCCGGGTCCAGCAGCCGCCGCGCGATGCGGACAAGCTCGTCGCGGCCGGCGGTGGAAAACGCATCCTGGATGCGTCCCAGGGTGTCGAGCGGCTCGCCGCGCAGCAGGTAACGGGCATAGGCCTGGACCAGGTCGCTCTTGGTGTCCAGGTTGAAAACAAAACTGTTCAGGGCATCCAGGCGCTTGCGCTCGAGTTCGCGCTCCGGCACCGCCTGACGCAGCGCTTCCATGATCCGGAGGGCCTCCAGGGTGGCTTCGGCCGCCTTGTCCCCCTGGCAGTTGATCGAGCCCACCAGCATCCCGGCTTGCCACTTGAAGGTCTGGTAGAATCCCGCCGCGTAGACGTAGCCGAGATCATCCCGGAGCCGGGTGTAGAGAAGGGAGTCGCCCCCGCCGAAGACGTTCATCAGCAGGTTGAGCTTCCAGTAATCCGGATCGGTGCGCCGCAGGCCGGGGAGATTTATCGTCACCTGGGACTGGGCCTGGCCGGGTTTGTGGACCAGGGTCACGATCGGGGGCGTGGCGGCCGGGGCCGGCAGGCTTCGCTCCGGCGCAGCCGACGTCGGGAACGCCTTCAGGAAGCGTTCGACATCGGCGGCCGCCTGGTCGCGGGGGATATCGCCCGCGATGGCGACAGCCATGTTGGACGGCACGAAATAGGTGATAAGAAAGCGACTGAGCTCCTCGCGGGTGATCGCCGGGAGCGTGGCCGCGGCGGCGAGCGGGTCGCGTCCGTAAGGGTGCCCCTTGAAGTGCCAGATCTGTGCCTCGCGCATGGCCACCGCCCGCGCGCTCTCGCCTTCCCGCCGGAGAGAGACGATCTCCTGCCGCCGCGCCACGTCCAGCACCTGGCGGTCAAACCGCGGCCGCGTGAGAACCTCCTGCAGGAGCTCAAGCCCCCGGCGCCACTCCGAGCTCAGCACGGAGAGCCGCACCACGGTATCCTCCTCGCCGGCGCGCACACTCACCTGGATCGCATTGTCATCCAGGAGAGCCGCCAGCGCATCGGGCGCATGGGACTCGGTCCCGCCGCGGATGATGGCCGCGCTCAGCAGATCGGTCAGACCGGCTTGGCCATCGGTGAGGTCGACCGCGCCGGCCTTGATGAAAAGGGTCATCTCGACCAGGGGCAGCTCCGGGTCGGAGAGGAAGAAGACGGGAGCCCCCGCAGCGGTGAACCTCTCCGCAGCCGGGTAGTCGATCCGCCGGGGCTCGCGATGGAAAGACAGGGGATGTTTCCAGCCCTCGGGGGTCGGGTAGGCGGAGATATTCTCGAAGCGGCTGGGGCGAAGATCGGCCCGTTCGGCCGCCGACCCTCCGATTGAGCGCACCTCCGAGTAGGCCTCGACCGGGCGGCCCGAATCCCCGCCCGGCAGGATGTAGGCCGAGGTGCGCTGCTCCGGCCGGAGGTAGGTCCGGGCCACCCGTTGGATATCCTCGGCCGTGACCGCATCCATGCGGGACAGATACGCGGTGAGATGGCGCCAGCCCACCTGAACCTCCATGGTGGCCAGGGTTCCGGCAACACTGTCGTTGGCGCGCAGCCGGTCGATGAAATCGCGGCGGTTGAGCTTCTTAATGCGCTCGAGCTCCCGTTCGGAGACGGGCTCGGTTTGCAGGCGTTCGATGTGAGCCAGGAGCAGCGCCTCCAGGGATTCGCTCGCCTGCCGGTACGCCTCGCGCCGCTCGGCCTCGGCCAGGCCGGTCTGCCGCAACGCCTCCGGCTCGTTGGGCGAGCCGCCCAAGACGAAGAGCCCGCCGTAACGGTTGTCCGGGTTTCCGGCCCAGGCCTGGACGGCCAGCCCCCGATCGACGATCTGCTGGGTCAGCCGGGCGCTGCGGCCCTGGCTGAGCACCATAGCGAGCGCATCAAGGGCGAAGAAATCGGGGCTGTTCATGGGGGCGCCGTGGAAGCCGATCCGCACCATCGGTGTGCGGGCCCCTTCCAGAAACCGCACGCTTTTGCGGGGGCCCTGCTGCAGCGGCTCGGCCGTGACGACCTCCGGCGCACCGGTCCCGGCCGGGTAGCGCTCAAAGTAGGTCTCGGCCAGTTTCCGTGCCTGGTCGACAGTCAGATCTCCCACGAGAACGCAGACGGCGTTGGCAGGGGTGTAGAATTTCTGGTGGAAGTCGATCGCGTCCTGCGTACGGTAGCGCTCCATGTCGGGCTTCCAGCCGATGACCGGATTGCGGTAGGGGTGGGCCGTGTAGGCCGTCGCGTAGAGGTCGAGCCAGGCGGCCCCCTGGGGGTTGTTCACATAGCGGAAGGCCCATTCGCGCTGGACCACCTCCTTTTCGACGTAAAACTCGCGCCAGGAGGGCTCGAAGAGCTGCTCGCTGATGATCGAGAACCACTGCTCCAGCATGTCGGAAGGCACGGAGGCCAGGTACTGGGTCTGATCGTGGCTGGTGAAGGCGTTGACTCCGACCGCCCCATTGCGGCCGAGCTGGGAGGAGAAGGCCTGGGGCACGTAGAGCTTTTGGGCCTCGAGCCGCAGCGCCTCCATGTCGGCCAGCTTGGCCTGGACCAGCGCCGCGTCGGGCGCGCGCTTGGCCTGCTCGGCCCTCACGACCGCGTAGGCGGCATCGATTTTTTGCTGGATCTCCGCATCCTTCACCGGGTCGGTCGAGCCGAAATTCCGGGTGCCCTTGAACATCATGTGCTCGAGCATATGGGCGATGCCCGTCCGCCCGGCATCCTCCAGGGCCGACCCCGCGCGGATGGCAAGGCGCACCGCCACCTGGGGAGTGGCCGGCCGCTCCACCACGAGAAAGAGCATGCCGTTCTTGAGTTTGAACTCTTTGACGTCCAGATGGATGTTCACCGCAGCTTCGGCCCCTGCGGCGGCGGAAACTGAAACAAGACAAATTGCGATGATCCCTATGATCAAGTTGCGACGAGTCGTCACCGATATTCCTCCCGAAAACTAAGCTGCTGGCTTAGAGAAAGTGAATGATGCATGTTCGATTGATACAGACACCCCCTCACCCTCGCCTCTCCTTCGGTCGTGGAGGAGAAGGCCGGTGGAAGGGGTCTTCTCTGGATCAATACCTGATAAAATATAGGGGATAATATGGTGTACGGGAGTGAATTTTTCAAGGCCGGGGGCGGGAATACTTCCCACCTGTGTGTCCGGCAAATTGCGGTCAGACCAGCGTAGCACGCCGCCGAGTGCCT
>JBFYWT010000049.1:0-19304 GCA_041310895.1 Desulfobacteraceae bacterium
ACTCCGCGATCCGGCCCGCAAAGATCCGCGACAGGTCGACGCGCTTCTGGTTGGCCCAATTCGCACGCCGCTGCAGGAAGGGGATGGCAATCATCGCCGCCGGGTAGATGCTGAGCGACACCGCCGCCAGCAGGGGATTCAGCCAGAACAGGTAGCCGGCAAACGCCAGCAGGGTCAGAACATTGGCCACCGGCGTGGACACGGCACTGCCGGCGAAGTTGGACGGCGGCACCAGCTCGATCGCAATGGCGTTGACGACCGTACCCGGCTGGGTGTCGCGGAAAAAGCTGAGCGGCAGCGACAGGATATGGTCGTAGAGGGCCGAGCGCATGCGCTTCAACACCCGCTGGGAGATGAGCGTCTCAAGAATGTTGATGGCGTATTTGCAGGCGTTGGCGAGGAGCACCGCGGCGAGGTAAAACCCGCAATAGAGGAGCAGCCGGTCCAGGTCGCGCAGGGTGATCGCCTGGTTGACGATGCGCTTTTGCATCTCCAGGGGCAGCACCCGGGCCACGACGACGACGGCGATCACCGCCAGCAGCAGCAGTTGCCAGCCGAGATTGCCGTCGAACACCCAGGAATAAAGCGATCTCCGAACGATGGGCCGCTCGGCCTTGCCCATGGCTGTCTCCTAGCGATGCGGCGCCGGCCCCCGCGGCCGGGGGGAGGATGCTCCCCACGCCGCCCCCGGGCGCCCGGCATGGGGCGACTATACTATCGGCGCCCGCGGATTGACAAGCGGCAATTGGGCTTCCGCACGGGGCCGCCGCGGCTCACTCGTCGATCCGCTGCACATCCGCTCCCGGGGGGATCTCGAACGAGAAGAGCGAGGGGTTCAAGTCGACGTTGAAGCGGGTGTTGAGGATGTCGATGCGCGTATCGTCGCCGTATTCGTTCAGCGTCACGATGCGGGCGATCGTGTAGGTGCGCGGGGTAACGAGGAGCCGGACCTGGGAAATGTTCAACGCCCCCTCGCGCGGCACCATCCGCAGCTCGTAGAGGTTTTCCCCTTCCGGCGGGTGCAGCGTGATGGCGAACTTCTGGCGCACCAGGCGGATGTCCGACAGGAAGCTCGCCCCCTGGCCGTCCCGGAAAAAGGCCGGCGCGCTCCCGGTCAGCACCTGATTGTCCTGCGGCCGGTAGATCCACAGCTTCTGGCCGTCGGTGATGATGGCCTGGGGCTCCGGCTTTTCGTATTCCCAGCGCATCATGCCCGGATAGCGCACATAGACCCGGCCCGAGGCGAAATCGGTGATCTCCATGGCCTTGATCGTCGATTCCTGCAGGAATTCGGCCGAAAACTGGGCCGCGGTGTAGCGCTTTTCGACCTCCCGCAGCACGGTCTCCAGCGACGGCATTGTCTGCGCCGCGGCCGCGCCATAAACGGCCGGCAGCGAGCAGAGCACCGCCAGCACCACCATCAGCACCCGGTAAGAGAGACGCGACATATTGCCCATCCTTAAAACCATCGTTATCGCCCTGAAAGCCGGGCCGGTCGGGACGTTAGAGCGGATCCGCAGGGAAGTCAATCGCCTCGATCCGCCCGAAGGCAACCAGGCAGGCCCGGTCGATCCAGGCCATCTGTCGGCGGGTCTCCTCCACGTCGACCGCGACCAGGCGACCGCCGCGCGCGATCAGGGTCTCCATGGTGCCGCGGGCGAGCTCAGCCTGCTGGCGGCGGTGGCGCACCAGGGTGTCGGCCAGCCGGCGCTTGCGCGCCGCGAGGCAGCGGTAGATGTCCGCGTCGGCCCCGGTCTCGCGGAGAAACTCCAGCAGGAATTCAAGGCCGGCCCGCCCTTGCCGCTCGCGCCCATCGAACGCGGAAAGCAGGCGGCCTAGAAAATCGACTGCGGCAGGGGTGGGACGGCAGCGGGCGTTGCGCCAGATGAGCCGCCACCGGATCGCGTCCGGGGAGGACAGGGTGGCCGCGATCGCCGCCTCCAATGCCCGCGGCACCGCGCGCGTCAGGCGCAGGTGCTCCACCCACTGCCGCGCCCGCGCCGCGGTCAGCGTGAGTTGAAGCCGGCCGCGGCCGTTCGGCAACTCGAACACGACGGCGATCGGAGGGGCGACAAGTCTCGCGGCCAGGACCTCCACCTGCTCCGGCGTCAGTGCCTGACCGGCGAGAAGCTCCTCGAGCTCGAGCTGGACCGCCTCATCCGGAAAGAAGAGCAGCGCCAGAACGCTCTCTGCTTCGGCTCCGGCGTCCTCCGCGAAGAGGGCTCCGGGATCCCCGGCGCCAGCGGCCGGCAGGGCGGATTCGATGAAGCCGAGAGTGTCGGCGCCGACCGTGAACCCCCGGGCCAGGATGGCGCGGAGCCACGCCGCCAGACGGTCCGGGTCCGCGGCGGACGGAGGGTCAGACATAAGCGGCCATCTTCAGCATCAGCTCATGTTTCTGGAGGGTGCCGGGCAGGCGCTCTTTCAAATCGCCGTTGTCGAAAATGAACAAGAATGGCACGCTCATGATGCTGAAGCGATCGGCCAGGCCGGGGTGGGCATCCACGTTCAGCTTGCCGACCCGCACCCGGCCTTTCGTCTCCGCCGCGAACTGCTCGACGACGGGCTGAACGGCCACGCAGGTCGAACACCAGGGCGCCCAGGCGAACATCAAGACCGGCAGCGGGGATTTGAGCACCTGGCGCTCGAAGTCGCGCTCCGTGACCTCCATCGGCTGGGGGGCGAAAAGGGCGGAGGTGTCGAGCACCGTCCGGCATTTTCCGCAGGTGGGGGATGCTTCCAGGCGGGCGGCGGGAACGCGGTTTTTGGCCCCGCACTGGGAGCAGCGCAGTTTGTAGATTTGACCGGCGGCGGCCGGTTCTCCGAAAAGCGGCGCTTTGCAACGGCCGCAGCGGGCGGTACTCGATCCGCGTCGTTCGGCCGGAACGCGGTTGCCCGCCCCGCACTGCGGGCAGGGAACGATGTCGTGGTTCGGTTGATTCACGGCGAACTCAATCCTGAAATCATTTTTCGATACGCCCCAACATAAGCTGAAATGGCGGCAAGTAAAGATGGCCGGCACCCGACCGCGGTCTGCCGCCCGAGCCGGTTCCCGCTTTGCGCCGGAGGGTGTTTGGTGATAGAGGTAAGAAGGATACGAGATACGAGATACGGGATGCGGGAAAAGAAGATTAAAGCGTCTTTTCATCCCGTATCCCGAATCTTGTATCCTGCATCAAGGCACCATCCCGTATCCAGTATCCCGCATCCATGAGAGAAAACGAGAGATGTCCCGTTTTGAGACACAGGTGCTGATCATCGGGGGGGGCATCACGGGGGTCGGATTGGCGCGCGACCTCGCCTTGCGCGGGGTGGCCTGCCTCCTGGTGGAGCGCCGGGACATCTGCGCCGGGGCTTCCGGCGCCAACCACGGTCTCCTGCACAGCGGCGCGCGCTACGTCCGCAGCGACCCAACAGCGGCCGTTGAGTGCCGGGAAGAGGGAGCGCTGATCAAGTCGCTGGCCCCCCATTGCATCGAGGAGACCGGCGGTCTTTTCGTCGCGGTGGAAGGGGACGACGAGCGGCATATCGCCGATTTCCCCGGCCTCTGCGCGCGCTGCGGGATCGAGGCTGCTGCGCTCAGCCCCGCGGAGGCGCTGACGCTCGAGCCCGTTCTCTCCGAGCGGCTGACGGCGGCCTACCAGGTGCCGGACGCCGCGGTGGATCCCTTCCAGCTTGCGCTCGACAACCTGACGGATGCCATGGACCATGGGACGCAGGTGATGCTCCACTCCCGCGTAGCCGGCTTCGAGTGCCGCGACCGGCGCATCCAAGAGGTCCGCCTCGTGCATGCGCCGAGCGGCGCGGAAATCCTGGTCGCCGCCGAGCAGGTGGTCAACGCCGCCGGCGCCTGGGCCCGCGAGGTGGCGGCACTCGCCGGGATCGAATTGAAGCTTCTCTATTCCAAAGGCAGCCTCCTGATCACCGACCGGCGCCTCGCACGCCGGGTCATCAATCGCCTGCGGCCGGCATCGGATGCCGATATTCTCGTCCCCGGCGGCACGGTGTCGATCCTGGGCACCACCTCGATCCCGATCGAGACCCTCGATCGCATCGTCCCGACGGTTGCCGAGAGCGAAACCATCCTTAAGGCCGCCACGGCCATGGTGCCGAGCCTCGAACACACCCGCTTTATTCGCGCCTATGCGGGCGTGCGCCCGCTGGTCCCCTCCGCCGCCCCGGCGGAGGGCCGCTCCCTGAGCCGCGGCTTTGCCCTGCGCGATCACGCGGAGGACGGGCTGGACAACTTTGCCTCCATCGTCGGCGGGAAGCTCACGACCTTCCGCCTCATGGCGGAAAAGACGGCCGATCTCGTCTGCGCCCGACTGGGAATCCATCGCCCCGGCGTGACCCGGACGGCGGTCCTCCCCTCGTTTGCGGCCAACCAGTGGACCCGGGCGGGCCTCTCCCCGCGGATCTGGATGGAGGCCGGCAATCCGGAGGACCTCCTCTTGTGTGAGTGCGAGATGGTCCCGGCCAGCGCGGTTGAGACCATCCTCGACGGGATCCGGCGCCAGGGGATCCCGGTGAACCTCACCGCCATCGGCCGGCGCAGCCGGATCGGCAAAGGCACCTGCCAGGGGGCTTTTTGCGGGGTGCGGCTCAGCGCCCACCTCTACGACCGGGGCGAGTTGTCCGGCCGCCGGGGCCTGGCGGAGCTGCGCGCGTTCCTGAGCGCCCGCTGGCGGGGCCTGCGCCCCGTTCTATGGGACACCGCCCTGCTCCAGGAGGAGCTGCAGGAGGCGCTGCACTGCGGCTATTTCGGGCTGGACCTGGAGGACGGGTCATGAGCGATCGCCCCCGGGTCACCTGCGATCTGTGCGTCATCGGAACCGGCATGGCGGGGATGTCCGCGGCGCTCTTTGCAGCCCGCCGCGGACTTGCCACCGCGCTGGTCGGCCGGACCGGGGAGATCATCTTCGCCACCGGGTTGCTCGATCTCCTCGGCGTCCACCCGGTGGAAGCGGGCCGGGTGTGGGACGACCCCTGGGCCGGGATCGCCGCTCTGGTGCACGATTTGCCGCAGCACCCCTATGCCCGCATCTCCAGCAACGCCATCCGCTCCGCCGTCGATGAGGTCATGGAGTTCCTCGACGCCAACGGCCTGCCCTACCGCGGCCGGCCGGATCGCAACGTCGCGGTCGTGACCTCGCTCGGCACCCTCAAGACCACCTACCGGGTGCCCCTGAGCTACTGGGCCGGCATCGAGGCCCGCGAGGAGCGCCGGCCGTGCCTGCTCGCGGACATCCAGGGACTGAAGGGCTTCAGCGCCCGGCAGATCGCCGCGACGGCCGGGGGGGCCTGGCCGGGGCTTAAGACCATCCGCCTGGAGCTTCCCGGCGTTCAAGGGGCCGGAGAGGTGTTCCCCGAGCGCCTGGCACGCAGCCTCGAGCTCGACAGCCATCGCCGCACGCTCGCGCAGGCCCTCGGCCCGCACCTGGAGGGGGTTCGCGCCGTGGGGCTTCCCGCCGTCCTCGGGGTCTCGCGGCCCACCGCCGTGCTGGCGGCGATCGAAGCGCATCTGGGAATGCCGGTGTTCGAAATCCCCACCATGCCGCCCGGTGTCGCCGGGCTGCGGTTGAAAGAGGCATTTGAGAGGGGCCTCGCGGCGACGGGGGTGATGCTCTACCTCGAAAACCGGGTGTTTCGCGCCTCCCGCACGGGGGCCGGCGCATTTCAGTTGGAGCTCGGGCGCACCGAGCCGGAGGTGACGATCCATGCGCCCGCGGTGATCCTCGCCACCGGCCGCTTCATGGGCGGCGGCCTCGCGGCGGATCGGCACCGGGTGCGCGAGACCCTCTTCGACCTTCCGGTCCATCAGCCCGACAGGCGCGAGGAGTGGCACCGCATGGATTTCCTCGACCCGCGCGGCCACCCCGTGAACCGCGCCGGGATCGACGTCGACGCATCGTTCCGGCCCCTCAACGCGTCCGGCCGCGCGGCCGATCCGCAGCTCTTCGCCGCCGGGTCGATCCTGGCCCACCAGGACTGGATGCGCATGAAATGCGGGTCGGGACTGGCGATGGCGACGGCCTGGGCGGCGGTCGCCCAGGCGCAGCGCCTCCTCGCCCAAAGGGGACCTGCCGCCGCATGAGCCTGCTTTTCATCAGCAAACTCGTGGTCACGATCGGCACGGTGCTCACCCTCTCCGCCGTTGCCGAGCGGGTGAGCCCGCGGGTGGCGGGGGTCCTCTCCGGTTACCCCCTGGGGGCGGCGATCGCACTCTTTTTCATGGGGGTCGAGATCGGCCCCGAATTCGCCGGCGAGAGCGCGGTCTACACCCAGGTCGGATTAGTGGCCCTGCAGCTCTTCGTCTACGTCTACTTCCGCGTCTCCGCGGCGCTGCCCCACCGCGGCATCCTGATCTCTTCGCTCGCGGCCCTTTGCGCCTATTTCGCCGCAAGTGCGCTGTTGCATCTCATCCCCTTTTCGGCGGCCGGCGCCCTGCTGCTGCCGCTCGCCTCCGTCTTTGTCTTCGTGTTTCTCTTCCGCCGGATTGAAAACGTGCCGATCGCCCGCAGGGTGCGCTTCACCGGAGCGGTCCTGGCCCTGCGCGCCGGGCTGGCCGCGCTCATGATCATCGCCGTCACCGGCGCCGCCCGGGCCGTGGGCCCGGCCTGGGCCGGGCTCTTTGCGGCCTTCCCCATCGCCCTGTTCCCGTTGATGTTGATCGTGCACATGACCTATGGTAAGAGCCAGGTGCACACGATCATCAAGAATTTCCCCGTGGGGATCGGGGCGTTGATGGCCTACACCGTCTCGGTCGCGGCCCTGTACCCCTCGGTGGGGGTGGGCTGGGGGACACTGATGTCTTTCGGCGCGGCGACCCTGTACCTGCTTCTATGTGGCGCCGCGCTCCAACGGGTGCGCCGACGGGCCTTCCGAGCACCGATCGACGGCGCGGGACCGTGACGCACACAAGCCGCGGAAGGAGAGCGTTTTATGGACAAGCACCTGACGGCCCTGATCGACACGGCCATCCGACGCGAGGAGGAGGCCCACCGATTTTACATGGACCTGCACGGCCAAACCGGGGATGCGGCCATTAAGGAGACCCTGGCATGGATGGCCGCCGAGGAGGAGAAACACCGGGCGTTTTTGGTCGCCTACCGCGCCGGAGGCTTCGGGGCGGAACCGCTGCGGATGAGCGATGTGGTGTACTACCGCATCGCCGAGCACCAGAAGGAGCCCGAACGCTCCCAAGCGGCGCGCCGCGAGGATGTGTTTCTCCTCGCCGCCCACCGGGAGGCGCGCTCGCATGCGTTTTACCGGGAACTGGCCGAGCAGCACCCGGCGGGCGAAGCACGCGACACCCTGCTTAGGATGGCCAACGAGGAGCTCAAGCACAAGGAGAAGGTGGAGTATCTCTATTCCAACACCGCCTTCCCTCAGACCTCCGGCGGCTGATTCCCCGCCCGGCGCACCCCGGCGCATCACTCCGGGCGAGGCGGCCGCGTTCCTCGCCCGCTCTTTTTCTACTGAGGGCAATCAAGGTCGGCCGTCAGGCGGAGGTATCCACCGGGATGATCGTCACCGGCGCCGGCGAATTCTTCATCACCTTTTCCGCCACACTCCCGAAACGGAAATTACCCTTCTCCCCGTGGCTCGCCATGACCACCAGGTCCACACCTTCCTTTTCGATCAGCTTGAGGATTTCGCGGGCCGGATCGCCCACGGCCACATGCTTGATGTAGAGCGGGCAGCCCTCCAGGTATTTCTCGCAGATTTGGGACAGGCGCCGGGTGGCGGACTTGCTCGCATGCTCCATGAGCTCCTTCACCCGCTTGTCCTCGAACGCCCCGTACCACCCGTCGTGATGGGCAACGTCCTCGATCACGTAGAGAACATGGATCTCCGCGCCGTATTTCTCGGTCAGCGATTGCACGTGCGGCAGGGCCTTTTCGGCGATTCTGGAAAAATCCGTCGGCCAGAGGATTTTCTTGACGTCCATGGCAGCTCCTCCGAAAAAAATCCCGCGGGGCAGACGCCGCGCGGGATCAGAAGGGAGAGCAACGACTGCTCCCGCTATTTCTTTTCGTCCTTGACCTCTTCGAAATCCGCATCCACGACGTCCTCCTCGGGCGTCGCGGCCTTGGCGCCGCCCGCCGCGCCTTCGGCGCCGGCGCCGGCCTTGCGGCCCTCGGCCTGGGAGGCCTGCTGGTACATGGCTTCGGCGAGCTTGTGGGAGGCATTGGTGAGCTCCTCGCTCAGGCGCCGGATCTCCTCCTTGTCCTCCCCTTCCATGGCCTTGCGCAGCTTGTCGATCGCCTCCTGCACCTTGGTCTTGGTGGCCGCATCCACCTTGTCCCCCAGGTCCTTGATCGAGCGCTCCGTCGAGTAGATGAGGGTGTCGGCCTGATTGCGGGCTTCGACCAGGTCCCGCTTTTTGCGGTCGTCCGCGGCGTGGGATTCGGCGTCCTTGACCATCTGGTCGATCTCCTCCTTGCTCAGACCCGAGGAGGCGGTGATCTGGATGGACTGCTCCTTGCCCGTGGCCTTGTCCTTGGCCGAGACGTTCACGATCCCGTTCGCGTCGATGTCGAAGGTGACCTCGATCTGCGGCACGCCGCGCGGCGCCGGCGGGATGCCCACGAGCTCGAACCGGCCGAGCGTCTTGTTGTTGGCGGCCATTTCGCGTTCACCCTGGAGCACGTGGATCGACACGGCGGGCTGGCTGTCCGTAGCGGTTGAAAAGACCTGGCTCTTGCGCGTCGGAATGGTGGTGTTCTTCTCGATCAGCTTGGTCATCACCCCGCCCAGGGTTTCAATGCCGAGGGAGAGCGGCGTCACGTCGAGCAGGAGCACGTCCTTGACGTCGCCTTTCAGCACAGCCCCCTGGATGGCGGCGCCCACGGCCACCACCTCGTCCGGGTTGACCCCCTTGTGCGGTTCCTTACCGAAGATCCGGCGCACCCGCTCCTGAACCGCGGGCATGCGCGTCATGCCGCCGACGAGGATCACCTCGTGAATTTCACGCGGGCTCAGTCCTGCGTCTTTCATGCAGGTCCGGCAGGGCTCCTCCAGCTTGTCGAGCAGTTCGCTGACCAGCCCTTCGAGCTTGGCACGGGTGATTTTGAGGTTCATGTGCTTGGGCCCGCTCGCGTCCGCGGTGATGAAGGGCAGATTGATGTCGGTCTCCATGGAGGTGGAGAGCTCGATCTTAGCCTTCTCGGCCGCCTCTTTCAGGCGCTGCAGGGCCATCTTGTCGTTGCGCAGGTCGATCCCCTGGTCTTTCTTGAATTCGTCCGCCAGGAAGGTGATCAGGCGCATGTCGAAGTCGTCGCCCCCGAGGTGGGTGTCCCCGTTGGTGGCCTTGACCTCGAAGACGCCCTCACCGATCTCAAGCACGGATATGTCGAAGGTGCCCCCGCCCAGGTCGAAGACTGCGATCTTCTCTTCGCGCTTTTTGTCCATACCGTAGGCGAGCGCGGCGGCGGTGGGCTCGTTGATGATGCGCAGCACATTCAAGCCCGCAATCTTGCCCGCATCCTTGGTGGCCTGGCGCTGGCTGTCATCGAAGTAGGCCGGAACGGTGATGACGGCGTCCGTCACCTTCTCGCCCAGGTAGTCTTCCGCATACTTCTTGATGAACCCCAGGATGAAGGACGAGATCTCGGCCGGGCTGTAAGGTTTGTTGCGGATCATCAGCCGGGCATCGCCGTTCGCCGCCTCGTCGATCCGGTACGGCAGCACTTTCTTGTCGTACTGGACCACTTTCGAGGCATATTTGCGGCCGATCAGGCGCTTGACACCGAACACCGTGTTCTCGGGGTTGGTGATGGCCTGACGTTTGGCAATCTGGCCGACGAGCCGCTCGCCGCTCTCGGTGACGGCGACCACCGAAGGAGTGGTGCGCCCGCCCTCCGGATTGGTGATGACCTTCGCCTCGCCGCCCTCCATGACCGCCACGCAGGAATTGGTGGTGCCCAGATCGATTCCAATGACCTTCGGCATGTTCGTTGCTCCTCCTTGATAAGTCCCTTATTTGTTGGCTGAACGAAGTTCAGCAGCAACCTCTTTGTCTCTGCCCACAAAAAAAATGCGCCTCCGACCGCCCGGGTCACGGTTTAGCTCTCCGGCGGCGAACTGGAAACCACCACCAGCGAGGGCCTCAACAGCCGTTTGCCGAGCATGTAGCCTTTCTGAAGTTCCCGCGCCACGGTGTTGGCCGGCAATGATTCACATTCTTCCCGCAGCATGGCCTCGTGAAACTCGGGGTTGAACGGCTGACCTTCCGCTTCGATAGCGGTCACGCCGAATTTTTCGAATATCCGCATCAGTTCCTTTAGTGTCAGGTTCAATCCTTCGGCAATGGTCGAATCGTCTCCGGCGCCGCCCGCGGTCGCCTTGATCGCGAGCTCGATGTGGTCGACGGCCGAGAGCATCTCCTTCAGCAGGGATTGATTGGCGTATTTCCGGAATTCTTCCTGCTCGCGCGCGGCGCGCTTCTTATAGTTCTCGAATTCGGCCGACACCCGCAACAACTGATCGAGCGAATCGCGGCACTCCTTCTCCTTGGTTTCGAGCCGCACCTCCAACTCCTTCAGACGACCCTCCACCGCAGACGGGAATTCAGCGTTTTCACCGCCTCCCAAAGGATCCGGAGCCTCATCCGGCACGGTACCCGTCTCCATCGCGGATTCAGCCTGCTTCTTATCAGCCATCAATTTGCTATCTCCGAGCGGTTGGTCATCATTCGGCGAAGAACGTAAGGCAGGCTGCCTGCATGTCAAGCCGCCGCCGGCCCCATTTTCGTCGAAAAAAGAGAGGGTTACTAGGGAATCGGGCGGGTCCGGACAAGGGGCGGTGCACCTTGGGCAAGCGAAAAGGGCCCCCGGAGATTGCTCCGCCGGAACGGACCACGACACGGCCTGCGTCACTTATCGCTGCTTCCTTCCGGATCTGACGAGGTTCGTGACCGGCTGTTACGTGGCGACCGGCATTGAAAATCCGGGGGCCCTCTGCGCTTGCCGACGGTGTTGGATGGAACGTCGGCAGCGAGTGTGCCGACGTCGGCAAAATAGATTGATAGCATATCTGATTCGGTGCGTTTTACAAGAGTCAATTTATCGGGAGGCGTGATGCCGCCCGCGCCGCATCCGGCGCTGTCTCTCTCCCGTTGAGTTGACTTGACTAACAAGGTCACGTAATCATCACCGAATCATCACCGATGTCAGCCCAGGCCACGGTGGAACGACCGCATCGGAGATGACGGCCACGCGGCGACCTGTTTCGAGGGGGGTGTCATGATCGGCTCTGCATCGGCTCCCGCCGGCCGGCTGGATCGGATCTTCGACCGGCTCGTGGACCAGCACCGACTCCTGGCCGGGGACGATGCCGTCCTGGTCGGGGTCTCCGGCGGCCCGGATTCGGTGGCGCTGCTCCTGCTCCTGGCGGAGCGGGCGCCCGGTCGCGGTCTGCGCCTCGGCATCGCCCATCTCAACCACGGCCTGCGCGCGGAGGCCGACCGGGACGAGGAGTTCGTCCGGAACCTGGCCGCAGAGTGGCGGCTTCCCCTGCACGTGCGCCGGGCCGATGTCATTGCCTACCGACGGCATCACCGCCTCTCGCTCGAGGAAGCGGGGCGCGCACTGCGCTATGCGTTCCTGGAAGAGGTCTTCGCCGCGCACGGTTATACGAAGATCGCGCTCGGCCACCAGGCAGACGACAACGCCGAAACCCTCCTGCTGAACCTCCTGCGAGGCAGCGGCCCATTGGGACTCGCCGGCATTCCCGTGGTTCGCGGCGGCAGGTACATCCGCCCGCTGCTCATGGCCCACCGCACCGACATCGAGGCGTACCTGGCCGTCCGCGGCGTCCGGGCCGTGGACGACGCGACGAACGCCGCGGAAAGATTCCTGCGCAACCGGATCCGGCACCGGCTGATCCCGCAGCTGGAGTGGGATTACCACCCGCAGGTGTCCCGCGTCCTGGGCCGTACCGGCCTGATCCTGCAGGCAGAGGAGGAGTGGCTGGAGACGGTGATCGATCCGATCTACGCGAATGCCTTGGCCGGCGCCGGTGCCGGGTGGGTCGGACTGCACGCCGCGGCCCTCGGCCGCATGCCGGCGGCCGCGGCGCGACGGGTGATCCGGCGGGCCATCCGTCAGGCCAAAGGGGATTTGCGACGCATCGGGTTCGACCATGTCGAGCGGGTACGGGCCTTGGCGCAGCGCGGTGCCGACGCCGGCCCCCTGCATCTGCCCGGCGGGGTCCGGATCCGCCGGCGGGATAAGATCATCGAGGTTTTTGCGGGAGACGTCAGCGCGGCGGGCCGCGATCCGGCCCCCCCGTCGGATTTTGCCTACTCCCTTACCGGCTGCAGGGCGCTGAAGATTCGAGAAACCGGCGATGTCCTGGTTCTGACCGAGGTGCCCGTCGATACGGTGCCTGTGCCCTGGCCGCCCGACCCCACGCAGGCGTACATGAATCTCGAAGCCGTGGGCTTTCCCCTGGTCGTCCGTAATTTTCGACCGGGGGACCGGTTCACCCCTCTGGGCACCACCGGCACGCAGAAGCTCAAAAAATACTTCAGCGACCACAAGGTTGACCGGAGGGAGCGGCACCGATGTCCGCTGCTGATCTCCGGCGGACGCGTTCTGTGGGTGGCCGGCCACCGCCTGGACCGAAGCGTTGCGGTGACGCCGCAGACGCGCCGGGTGCTCAAAGCGGAGCGGCGGGTTGCGAAATGGTAGCGCGTGGTTACCATAAGCATCAAAAGATATCAGGTTGGGGTCCGGCACCCCGCTTGCAGATCATACTTGAATTTTGAAGCGAGATACGGAATAATTCGCTGAAAATCTGGTTTTTCTCACCGGCACCACTGTTTCGGGAGGTCACCGCAGTTGAATCCTTTCTATAAGAACCTGGCACTGTGGCTGGTCATCACCCTCATGATGGTCATGCTCTACAACCTCTTCAGCCAGCAACATCTCAATGAGTCCACTCTCAACTACTCCCAGTTCCTATCTCTGGTCAACGAGGACCGGGTGGCGGAGGTTGTGATCCAGGGGCGCGAGCTCTACGTTACGGATGTCAACCGCGCGCGCTACAAGGTCTACGCCCCGTCGGACCCGGAGCTCATGCCGCTCTTGCGGCAGAAGCGCGTGGTGATCAGCGCCAAGCCCGAGGCGGACTCCCCTTGGTACATGTCGCTCCTGATGTCCTGGTTTCCCATGCTGGTGCTGATCGGGGTGTGGATCTTCTTCATGCGGCAGATGCAGTCCGGGGGGGGCAAAGCCCTCTCCTTCGGCAAAAGCCGCGCCCGGCTGATGTCGGACACCTCCGAGAAGGTCACCTTCGCCGATGTCGCCGGCATCGACGAGGCCAAGGAGGAGCTTCAGGAAATCGTCGACTTTTTAAGGGACCCTAAAAAATTCACCCGTCTGGGGGGGCGGATCCCCAAAGGGGTTCTGCTGATGGGGCCTCCGGGTTCGGGCAAGACCCTCCTCGCCCGGGCGATCGCCGGCGAGGCCGGGGTGCCCTTTTTCAGCATCAGCGGCTCGGATTTCGTGGAAATGTTCGTCGGCGTCGGGGCCTCGCGGGTGAGAGACCTCTTTGTCCAGGGCAAGAAGAACGCCCCGTGCATCATCTTCATCGACGAGATCGACGCCGTCGGCCGGCACCGGGGGGCGGGGTTGGGGGGCGGACACGACGAGCGCGAGCAGACGCTGAACCAGCTTCTGGTGGAGATGGACGGGTTCGAGTCGAACGAAGGGGTCATCCTGATTTCGGCCACCAACCGGCCCGACGTCCTCGACCCGGCCCTGCTGCGGCCGGGGCGGTTCGACCGTCAAGTGGTGGTGTCGCTGCCCGACATCAGGGGCCGCGAGAAGATCCTGCAGGTCCACATGCGCAAGACCCCCGTCGCCTCCGATGTCAGCGTCCGGGTGCTCGCCAAGGGCACCCCGGGCTTTTCCGGCGCCGACCTGGAGAACCTCGTCAACGAGGCGGCGCTCCTCGCCGCCAAGCGCGGCAAGGAGCGGGTGGACATGCGCGACTTCGAGGATTCCAAGGACAAGGTCTACATGGGCCTCGAACGCAAGTCCAAGGTGATCAAGGAGGAGGACCGCAAGGTCACGGCCTACCACGAAGGCGGCCACGCCCTGGTTGCGCGCTTTCTGCCTGAAACCGATGCCGTCAACAAGGTGACCATCATCCCCCGCGGCCGGGCGGCCGGGGTGACCTGGTTCCTGCCCGAGGAACGCGACTTCAAGTTCCGGGACCAGCTGGAGAGCGAGCTCTCGGTCGCCTACGGCGGCCGGGTGGCCGAAGAGATCGTCTTCAACCGCATCAGCACGGGGGCGGCCAACGACATCAAGCAGGCCACCGCCCTGGCTGAAAAAATGATCCGCAGCTGGGGCATGAGCGATGCCCTCGGCCCGCTGAACTACGCCAAGGGTGAGGAGCACGTCTTTCTGGGACGCGAGATCGTCCAGCACCGCGACTACTCCGACGCCACCGCCCAGAAAATCGACCAGGAGATCAACCGGTTGATCAAGAGCTGCTACGAACGCGCCCGCAGCGTTCTCCTGGAAAACATGGACATCCTGAAAAAGCTGGCCGAGGTCCTGCTCGAGAAGGAGACCGTCATGGGCAAGGAGCTGGATGAGATCATCCTCTCCATGCGCCCGGGCATCGAGCTGCCCTCCAAAAAGATCGAGAGCGACGAGGAACCCACCCCGCCCCGGGAGCAGCCGCTGCCCGCCGAGGAGCCCAAGCCGGCGCTCGCCACCTGATGCACGCCCGCACGTCATACCGGGTCGCCTGGGGCCGCCACGTGCTGGACCTGGGACGGCGCACCTGTGTCATGGGCGTTCTGAACGTAACCCCGGATTCGTTCTCAGACGGAGGACGGTTCCTGGCGCGGGATGCCGCGGTGGCCCAGGGCCTGCGCATGGCCGCCGACGGGGCGGACATCATCGATGTGGGCGGGGAGTCGACCCGGCCTTTCTCCGAACCGGTCAGCGCCGAAGAGGAGATCCGGCGCGTCGTGCCGGTGATTGCGGCGCTCGCAGCCCGGCTCCGGGTCCCCATCAGCATCGACACCACCAAGCGCCGGGTCGCCGAACGCGCGCTCGAGGCCGGCGCGGCCCTCGTGAACGACATCTCCGGGTTGAGGTTTGAGCCCGGGCTCGCGGGCCTCGCCGCCCGGTTCGGGGTGCCGCTGATTCTCATGCACATGCAGGGTGAGCCGCGCACCATGCAGGTCGCCCCGCAGTATAAGGATCTGACCGGAGAAATCGCGTCCGCGCTTCAGGCATCGGCGGCCGTGGCCGAACGGGAGGGGGTCCCCCGCCGCCTGCTGATCGCCGACCCGGGCATCGGCTTCGGGAAAACCGCCGCACATAACCTGGAATTGATCAAACGCCTGCCGGAGCTCTCCGCGCTTGACCTGCCGCTCCTGCTCGGCCCTTCGCGCAAGGCCTTCATCCGCCGCCTGGTCAAGCCGGATACCGAAACCGACATTCCCGCGGACCGGCCGATCGTGGAAACCGGGACTCAGGCGGCCGTGGCCGCGGCCGTGATGAGCGGCGCCCACATAGTACGGGTGCACGATGTGGCCAACACGCGCGGCACCGTAAGCGTCATTGACGCTGTCCTGATCTCCTGAACCCAGCCCCCTCGGCTGTCGCAGCCCCCTTGGAAAGCCGACGCCGTTTATCGCCCTGCGCGGGGGAACCCGCGACAACCCCCGGTCATTTCCCGGCCACCCACCCCAGGAACCCGCTGATGCTGTTTTTCAGGAAATACCGCTCCCGTTCGCGGGCCGGCGCCGGAAAGAGGCCGAAGGCCCCGAGCAGCGGGTCTTCCGCAAGAAGCCCCTGCGCGCAGCGCTCGACCGCTTCCTCCGCCGCATACGCCCCGATCCGTTCGGTCATCCAGCGCTCCCAGAAGAGCAACTGCGCCCGGTGCCGGCGCAGTAGGCCGGCGCCATCCGGTTTCATCCCGAAATGGCCCACCACCATGCGGCCCGGCGCGCGCGCGATGAGCGCGTCGATGCTGGCGAGGGCCGTGTCCATGAAAAAGGCGGGCGGGGTGGCCGGCCGCATGTAGTCCCGGCCGCCGGGCAGCACGTAGTGCACCCCGCAGGCCTCCCCGGCAAAAAGCGCGGCGGGCGAGAAAAAGCTGACGTGATGCGCGGCGTGACCCGGCGTCAGCACCGCCTCGACGCCGTCCTGCGCGAACCCCGCGGCGGAAACCAACCGCTCGGCCGCCAGCGGCGCGATCGGCCCGTAGGCGTCGGCGAGCGCCCCCAGCACCTTGCGCGACCCCTCCCACAGCCGGGCCGGATCGACCAGGTGGGGGATCGCTTTCGGGTGGCAGACCACCCTCGCCGCCGGAAACCGGGCGGCGAGCCGGCCCACGGCGCCGGCATGGTCGAGATGGATGTGGGTGAGCAGGATGTAGTCCAGCCGGGAGAGGCCCAGTGTTTCAAGGGCGCGGGTGAGCTGAGCCCCGGTCGCCGAGGGGCCGACATCGACCAGTAAGGCCGGCGGCCCCGTCACCAGCCAGGCGCTGATGAAGTCATCGAAGCCCGCGACTGGCGGCGTCAGGTTGATCTGGTAAACGCCGTCGGCAACGGCGTTTATGGGGGGGGTCACGAAAGAGCCTCCAGCTCGCTCACGCCCGGCCGGCTTCCTTGAGCTTTTCACAGAAGATCCGGTAAAAGGCGAGGTGCTCGGTCAACCCGCGGCTGATGATCTTTCCGAAATCCTCGATGTTCTTGGTGTTGACGATCAGGTTGACGCTCTTCATGAAGGCCGTCATGTTGTCCATCGTGCGGTGGCGGCTCGAAACCATGGTCACGAAGGTGTTGCGGCGGGTGTTCATCGCGAGGCGCTCGAGGTAGATCAGAACCCCGTTGGCCTCCGGGGTCTGGGTGTCGAAGTCCTCGTCCACCACCACGACGTCATACACATGGTAGCGCATGCGCTTCAGGGCGTCGCGTGCGTTTTCGGCCACCGTGATCTGGTATTCCATGAGATGCAGGGTGTCGGTGACGATCTTGAGGATTCCCGGCTGTTGCTCGCAGACCAGGGCCGTCTTGCCTTCCTCCTCGATGAAATCAAAGGGGCGGTCGGCCGAGTTGTAGGCGTTGGTTTCGACCTCTTTGAGCGAGACCCGCTCGCGGGGCGCAGCCGGCGGGGCGCTGACGGCGATGCGGCCGCGGCAGTTCGGACAGACATAGGTGGCCGAGCGACCGGCGGGGACCTTGTCGTCGGCGATTTTGAATTTGCCCTGGCAGGTGGTGCAGGTGATCTCCATCGGGCGCTCCCCATCAGATCATTTTGTTGTAGGTGCGGTCGATCTCGAGCTTGCCGATGTCGGTGGTCGTCTCGCCCCGGGCGCTCTTGATCATGTCGATGCCCCGGCCGACGTTGCCGCGGTGGGACGCGTAGGCGATGGCAGTCTCCTGGGTGATCAGCCCCTGCTCGTAAAGGCTGACCAGGTGCTGATCGAAGGTGATCATGCCGAAGGCGTTGCCGGTCTCCATGATGTCGTGGTAGGTCCGCCCCTCGGACTCCCCGTTGAGAATCACGTCCTTGACCCGCAGACTCGTACCCATGATCTCGAAGGTCGCCACCCGGCAGCCGCCCACCTTGGGCAGAAGCCGCTGGCAGACGACCCAGCGCAGGCAGTCCGCCAGGCGGATGCGGATCTGCTGCTCGTCCTCCCGCGGGAACATGCCGAGAATCCGGTTGATGGTGGAGCCGGCGTCGATCGTGTGCAGGGTCGTCAAGACGAGGTGGCCGGTCTCCGCCGCGGTCAGTCCGATTTCGACGGTATCGCGATCGCGCATTTCGCCCACGAGGATGACCTTCGGCGCCTGGCGCAGGGCGGCTCTGAGCCCGTGGGAAAAGGTGTCGAAATCCAGACCGAGCTCGCGCTGGTTGAAGGTGGCCTTCTTGTGCGGGTGCTGGTACTCGACCGGGTCCTCCAGGGTGACCATGTGCACTGAGCGGGTTTCGTTGATCGCATCGAGAACAGCCGCGAGGCTCGTGGTCTTGCCGGACCCCGTGGCGCCGGTCACAAAGACGATCCCGTTTTTTTCCTTGGCGATCTGATGCAGGGTCTTGGGCAGCCCGCGCTCTTCGATCGTGGGGATCTTGGATTCGAGCTTGCGGCAGATGATGGAGAAGTTGGTGCCCTGGGAGAAGATGTTGACCCGGAAGCGGGCCTTGCCCGGCAGGGCGTAGGAGAGATCGCAGGAGCCGGCGGTCAACAGCCCCTCGGTCAGCCGGCGGTCCTGGTTGATGAGGTTGAGGGCGATGACCTCCGTCTGGAACGGGGTCAGCGGCTTGATGTGCCCCCGCACCTCCACCGGGACCAGCTCGCCCGCGCTTTCGACCTGCATGGGCTTGCCAACGGTGAAGTTGAGGTCCGACACCTCGCGGTGCGCATCGAGCATCTTTCCCAGGATGTGGTCGATTTCCTGTTTTTTCACGTCACCCTCTCTTCCGAGGACCGGACGCTGCCGTCACCTTCGCCGCACCCGTCACGCCTCCGTGAAGTCCATCGGTGAGCCCCGCAAGAGCGGCCGGAACCGCGCCTTGTCGTTGGCCTTGGCATAGGCGTCATCGGCGCTGATGATTCCGCGCTTGAACAATTCCATGATGGAGTCGTCGAGCAGCGTCATGCCGTATTTTTTGCCGGTCTGGATCATGGAGGGGATCTGGTGCACCTTGGCCTCCCGGATCAGGTTGCGCACCGCGGGGTTGGCGATCATGATCTCAAGCGCCACGATCCGTCCGATCTTGTCCACCCGCTTGAAGAGCACCTGCGAAATAACGGCCCGCAGGCCCTCGGCCAGGGTCGAGCGGATCAGGGACTGCTCCTGGGCGGGGAAGACCTCGATCACCCGGTCCACGGTCTTGGCGGCGCCGGAGGTGTGCAGGGTGGAGAACACGAGATGGCCGGTCGTCGCCGCCTCGACCGCCAGCTTGATGGTCTCCAGGTCCCGCATTTCGCCGACCAGGATGATGTCAGGGTCCTCGCGCAGCGCGCCGCGCAGGGCGCTGGAGAAGGTGTGGGTGTGGATGCCGATCTCGCGCTGGTTGATGATGCAGCTTTGGCTTTGGTGGACGAACTCGATCGGGTCCTCGACCGTGACGATGTGATCCTTGCGGTTGCGATTGGCGACATCGATGACGGAGGCAAGCGTCGTGGACTTGCCGGAGCCCGTGGGGCCGGTCACCAGCACCAGGCCGCGCGGCAGGAGCGCCAGCTTGGAGACCACCGGCGGCAGCCCCAGCTGCTCGGCCGTCATGATGGTGTTGGGAATTTCCCGGAAGACGGCGCCC
>JBFYWT010000053.1:0-4449 GCA_041310895.1 Desulfobacteraceae bacterium
GTGGGAGCGGCATCTTGCCGCGATGTCATCGTGGCGGGGAGCCACTCCCACAAGAAGAAGACCCAACTTACTTGAAAGGGCGGAATCAATAGGAACGAGCAACGAGTAACGCGTGAAAAAGAAAAGGCGAAAAGGCACTAGGCGGGGTTTGACAAGCGTGGCGGGAAAATTTACACCTCTGCTGACGCTTTTCCGACAAGGACACGGCGCATGACCCTTCCGACCGACAGTTTCGCCGCAGAGTTTGATCCCAAGTTCAAGATCTTCCATGAGCTCATGGCGCGCAAGGTGCGGGATGTGCTGCTGGTCTCGACTCCCTACGACGCCTGGATCATGGAGGAGGACTGCCGGCTTTCGGAGCGGATCGTCAACGAGTACCGGGGGCTCAACCTGAGCAACCCGCCGCGGATCACCTGGGTGCCGACCGCCGCGGCTGCGCTGGCCGCGCTCGAGGCGAAGCGTTTCGACCTCGTGATCAGTATGCTGCCCCTCGCGGATGCGGGCAGTTTGGGTCGGCTGATCAAGACCCATGCCCCGGCGCTGCCGGTGATCCACCTGAGCCACCAAGGCACCGTCTCATCGACCGGTGGGGGGGCCGAGTTCCCCAAATCCCCCGGGATGGACCGGACCTTCATCTGGTCCGGGAACACCGACCTGCTCCTGGCGATTATCAAAAGCACCGAGGACCTCTGGAACGTCGATCTCGACGCCCGCTCGGCGGGGATCCGGGTCATCCTGCTGGTCGAGGATTCGCCGGCCTATCTCTCCTCGCTCCTGCCGCTGCTCTACAGGGAGGTGGTTTCCCAGATCCAGGGGGTGATGGAAGAGGGCTTGAACGAAGAGCATCGGCTGCTCACCATGCGGGCGCGGCCCAAGATCCTGGTGGCGGAGGACTACGAGGAGGCGGTACGCCTCTACGAAACCTACCAGCCCTACATCCTGGGGGTGATCTCCGATGTCCGCTTTCCCCGCAGCGGCCGGCCGGACGACGCTGCCGGCGTCGACTTTCTGAAGCGGATCAAGCGCGAACGCTTCGACATCCCGCTTCTGTTGACCAGTTCGGACCCCTCCAACGCGCTGCGGGCGTCCGATATCCCGGCCGGTTTCGCGCACAAGCACTCGCCCCGCCTGCATGAGGAGGTGCACGCCTTTTTCAGGGATTATTTAGGCTTCGGGGATTTCGTCTTCCGCCGGCCGGACGGCGCGGAGATCGGGCGGGCCGGGACCCTGCGCGCCCTGGAGCGGACGATGGCCGAGATCCCGGAAGACTCCTTCGTACACCACTGCAACCGAAACGATTTCTCGCGCTGGCTCTTCGCGCGCACCGAGATCACCCTGGCCGACAAAGTCCGGCCGCTGCGCGATGCCGATTTCACGGATGCCGGGAGTCATCGCCGCTATCTCGTCTCCGTCATTCACTCCCGCCGCAGCCGGCGGCAGCGGGGGGTCGTGGTCAACTTCGAGGCGGGCGACTTCGACCTCGACACCGACTTCTTCAAAATCGGCAAGGGCAGTCTCGGGGGCAAGGCCCGCGGATTGGCGTTCATGGCCAACCTGTTGAGGCGCACCCCGGAGATCCACAGCGCCTACGCGGGGATCAAAATAGGCATTCCGCAGTCGCTCGTCGTGACCACCGACGGCTTCGACGCCTTCATCACGGAGAACGATCTCAAGCACTTCGCCACGCACGAGGCGTCGGACGAGCAGGTGACCGAGGCATTTTTAAGGGCCGCCTTTCCCCAGGCCGTCGCCGACGACCTGCGGGCCTACCTGGCCCGGATGACCTACCCGCTCGCCGTGCGCTCCTCGAGCCTGCTCGAAGACGCCAAATTCCGTGCCTATGCCGGTCTCTATCGCACCATCATGCTCCCCAACGACCATCCGAGCCTCGATTTGCGCCTGAAGCAGCTTCTCGCCGCCATCAAGCTCGTCTATGCCTCCACCTACTTTCTGAGCCCCAAAGCGTTTTCGCGCCGGGTGGGCCACCGTACGGAGGAGGAAAAGATGGCCGTGATCATCCAGAAACTGGTGGGGGAGCCGTGCGGAACCTATTTCTACCCGGCGGTCTCCGGCGTGGCCCAGTCCGACAACTACTACCCGTTCGGGCCAATGAAGCCCGAGGACGGGATCGCCACCATTGCCCTGGGACTGGGCAAGACCGTCATGGAAGGGGAGAAATCCCTGCGCTTTTCGCCCCGGCACCCCCAGGTTCTGCCGCAGCGATCGACCGTGAACAACCTGATCGAGAATTCCCAGCGCTACTTTTACAGCCTGAAACTGGGCGGGCCCTATCCGCCGCTCGGGGTCGGTGAGGAGCCCTTCCTGGAGAAGCGCGAGGTCACCGATGCGGCCGGGGAGCCGGCGCTGGCGGCGCTCGCCTCCTGGTTTCTCCCCAACGAGGGCCGGATCCGCGACAGCTACGACCGGGCCGGCTTTCCGGTCCTGACCTTCAATCCTGTTCTCAAACAGGAGCTCTTCCCCCTGGCGCGGCTTTTAAACGATGCGCTCGCCCTGGGGCAGGAGGGGATCGGAAGCCCCATCGAGCTCGAATTTTCGGTGAATCTCAAGCCGGCCGGAGGAGGGCCTCCCGAATTCGCTTTTCTCCAGCTGCGGCCCATGACGGCCCGGGCCGAGCTCGTAGCGGTCGAGATCAGTGAGGCGGAGAGCCGGCGGGCGTTTTGCGCCTCTTCCCAGGCGCTCGGCAATGGCGAGAGGGCCGAGATTGCCGACATCGTCTTCGTAAGGCCGGAGGCTTTCGATCCAGGTCGAACCCTTGAAATTGCCCGTGAGATCGGCCGGTTGAACGCAGGGCTGGTCAAGGAGGGACGCAAGTACCTGTTGATCGGGCCGGGCCGCTGGGGCTCGGCCGACCGCTGGCTGGGGGTCCCGGTGAGCTGGGCCCAGATCTGCGGGGTGGGCGCCATGGTGGAGACCACGGCTCCGCAGCTCTCGGCCGAGCCCTCCCAGGGTTCCCATTTTTTCCATAACATCACCACCCTCGAGATCACCTATTGCTGGGTGAACCCCGACAAGGGCGACACGCTCGACTGGGACTGGCTCATCTCCCGTCCGCGGGCGGCTGAAACCGCCTTTGCCGCCCACATCCGCCTGCCGGAGCCCTTCGTGATCAAGGCGGACGGCCGCAGTTCACGCTGCGTGATGTTTGTGAGATAAGGTCGGCCGGTCGGCCGGTCGCCGGTCAGGCGGGTGGCAATGTATCCGGCTGGCTTAAATTCGCGATGCAGAAAGAAAAACGGACGGGCCGACCGGCTGACCGGCCGACGGGCCGACGGGCGACCCAGAGACTCTAATCACCGGGATATGAAATGGGCATGAAAAGAGGACGGGCCGACGGGCCGACGGGTAGACGGGCTGACGGGCCGACCGGCCGACCGGCCGACAGAGAGGACCTTCTCACCGCCGTTGTTGCCGACGCAACCGGGCGGATCTTCGATCTGCCCGGGTATGCCGCCGTCGGGATGGCCGGGGAAAAGTTAGAGGCACTGGCTGTTGAGGAGACGATCGGGCTGCCCTTCGGCAGCGAGCTCATGTACCTGCCCGACCGCCGGCCGGTCCTCCGGAACCTCGCCACCGGACGCCTCGAGGCCCTCGCGGAAAATCCCCTTGCGCCCGGGGAGCCCATCTACCCGGTAGCGGGCTTCAACTCGCCGGGGCACGTGATCACCCGCGTCAGCGCCTTCCGCGAGCAGCCCCGGGCGCGTCCGCTGCCGCTCTTCTCCTACGGAGCCGTGGGCTGGCACCACGGCCGCTTCCGGTCGGCCGCGGTGAGGGTCGATTACGAGCCGCGCCAGGACCTGCGGCGCATGCCCCTCTCCGCGGTGCGCTCCGGCGTCAAGGCCCTGCGCCGGCGGATGCCGGAAAACCGCCTGCGGCGCCATCTCGAGACCTGCGCCCTGCATTACGGGTGCCCGGCCGGAAAGAATTTTTTCCTCGGCCGCTACGAGGCCCCCCTTCCGACTGCCGTCACCTGCAATGCGCGCTGCCTCGGCTGCCTCTCGCTGCAGAAAGGCAGCGGGGTCAGCTGCACCCAGGAGCGGATCGCCTTCACGCCGACGGCGGAGGAGATCGCCGCGGTGGCGCTCTTCCACATCGGGCGGGTGAACAAGGCCGTGGTGAGCTTCGGCCAGGGGTGCGAGGGGGAGCCGCTGACCGCCGCCCGGGTGATCGAACCCGCGATCCGCATGATCCGCGCCCGCACCCGGCGCGGCACCATCAACCTCAATACGAACGGAAGCCGGCCGGATCTTATCGGGCGGCTCTTGACCGCGGGACTGGACAGCATCCGCATCAGCCTGAACAGCGTCCGCCGGGAGTGCTACGAGGCCTATTTCCGGCCCCGGGGCTACGGGTTTTCCGATGTGTTGCGCAGCATCGACACGGCGCTGGCGCAGGGCAGATTCGTCTCGATCAACTACCTGAACTCCCCGG
>JBFYWT010000065.1:0-8052 GCA_041310895.1 Desulfobacteraceae bacterium
CCATCATGGGAGCGGCGGCTTTCATCATGGCGGAATTTTTGGGCGTGCCCTATCTCAGCATCGCCAAGGCGGCGGCCATCCCGGCCTGCTTGTATTTCTTCGGCGTGTTCATGGAGGTGCATTTCGAGGCCAAGCGCTGCAACCTGCGGGGGCTGAGCCGCGATGAGCTGCCCCGGTTCATGACGGTCATGAAAGACCGGGGCCATTTGATCATCCCCCTGTTCGTGATCATCTATTTTCTCACCTCCGGCTTCACCCCGATTTACGCCGCCCTGATGGGGCTTGGGACCAGCATCGTCGCCGCGATGCTCAAGAAGGCCAGCCGGATGAACCTCCGCAACATCGCCGATGTGCTGGCGCTCGGGGCGCGGAACTCCATCGGGGTCGCGCTGGCCTGCGCCTCGGCCGGCGTCATCATCGGCGCGATCACCCTGACCGGCCTGGGCCTGAAGCTCGGCAACGGACTGGTGGAGCTCGCCGGGGGCAGCCTGCCGCTGACGCTCATTTTCACCATGATCGCCTCCATCATCCTCGGCATGGGGGTCCCGACCACGGCCAACTACATCATCACCTCCACGATCGCCGCGCCGGCCCTGATCCAGCTCGGCGTCCACCCCCTGGCAGCCCACATGTTCGTCTTCTACTTCGGGATCGTGGCCGACATCACGCCGCCGGTGGCGCTGGCGGCCTACGCCGCCTCCGGCATCGCCAAGTCCAACCCCTTCTGGACCGGGGTCACCTCCACCAAGCTCGCCATCGGGGCCTTTCTGACCCCCTACATCTTCGTCTACAACACCTCCATGCTCTGGGTGGATGCGACCGCCGTCACGATGATCCAGACGCTGATTACCTCCTGCATCGGCATGATCGCGATCGGGGCCTCCATGATCGGGTTCTTCTGGGCGCCGATGAACTGGGTCGAGCGGATTCTCTTTTTCGCCGGGGGGGTGATGATGGTTCATCCGGGAGTGGAGACGGACATCGCCGGCATCGTCCTGCTGGTCGTGTGCATGGGGTATCAGCGCTACAAGAAACGTGCGGGGGTCGTCAGCACGGCCACCACCGGTGACGCGTAACGGGTCTCACCGGCAGAAGCTCTGCAGCGTGGGCCGGAGAGCGGCCGCTCAATGAAAGAGGGGCCTCGGCGGGGGAGCGGGGCGCGCCGGGGCCCTTCGTGTGCCCGCGCCGCGTGCGTCTTCGCCGTCGGAGCGTATGCGTCAGGCGATTCCCAGAACCCGGCGCGCCTCGGCGGGCGTTGCCACCTCATGCCCCAGCAGGTGGACGAGCGCGGCGAGTTTTCGCACCAGCTCCACGTTGCGCCGGACCGGCCTTCCGGGCGCCCAGTAGATGCTGTCCTCGAAGCCGACCCGCACGAGGGAGGCCCCCAGGCCGATGGCGGTGGCCAGCAGAGTGAAGTCCTCCATTCCGTCGTGGATCACGCCCCAGGGTATAGTCTCGTTCATCAGCGAGGTCATGAAAAAGAGGCTTTTGGGGTCCGGGGCGAGGGTCCAGTGAAACCCCAGGCAGAAGCAGATGGAATAGGGCGGTCGGATGGCGCCTTCGGAGATGAGTGCCCGGGCGGCCGGCAGCATGCCCGAGTCGAAGATCTCCATCTCCGGCACGGTGTTCGTCTGACGCATGCGTTTGGCCCAGTAGCGGATGTCCGGCAGGCGGTTGATGTAGACCTCCTCGCCGAAGTTGACCGAGCCCATGTTGAGCGAGGCCACCTCCGTGCGCGGGTCGTTCAGCGCGACGCAGCGCTCCTCCAGGGAGAGCGAGGTCAGGCCGCCGGTGGAGCCCTGGATGACGATGTCCGAAGCGGCGCGGATGCGATCGAGCGTCTGCGCGTAGGGCCCGATCTCCTCAGTTTGAACCCCCTTTGCGTCGCGCACGTGCAGGTGGACCATGGCCGCCCCGGCGCGGGCGCAGCGGATGACCTCGTCGGCCACCTGGCGCGGGGTCAGGGGGTTGACGGCCGGCGGGGCGATGCTGCGGCCGACCGGCGCGACGGCGATGATGATGGGGCGGGGCTTGCGGGTCTTCATTTTTCCTCGTCGATTTTGGTGATCCGCACGATGTTCTTGTCCGTGAACTGGTCCATGACGTCGCGGGCGATGGTGGAGAAGCTGTACATCACCGCCCCTTCTGCGCGCGCCTGGAACCAGTGCTTGACGCCCGGCGCCAACGTGATCTGGTCGCCGGGGCGCAAGACAAGCTCATGGCGCACGGTGTAGCAGTGCTCCTTGCCCTTGACGAGGGCCCCCTCCTTGAAGGTATTTTCCCCCGGGATGTAAAAATAGACGGTGCCGGAGGCGACCCGGATCGTCTCCTCCTTGCCCGGGTCGGCGCCCACCGGCGGGTGCCAGTGCTCGGGTTCGGTCTGGTCGGGAAACAGCGCCAGCGCCTTTACGCTGATCCGTTCGGTCTGAACGAGGGTCAGCACCTGCACCCCCTCCTGCGCGAGCCGGCTCAAGCCGAAGTCGACCACCTCGATCCCATCGGCTTCTTTGGCGGTGATGTGGATCCCTGCCGCGCGGATCATTTCGGCCGCCCGGCGCCGGGCGTTTTCCTGCTCCTGTCGCGTGATCATTCCAAAGCCCTCGATCGTGGGGTAAGTGGCATAGTACGGATCCTGAATAAGACATCCGGTGGAGAGCTGTCAACAGCCTCGAGAGATCCCTCGCTGGGCCGTGCGTGTTGAAACCCCCCTCCCGGACGGTATATAACGCCGGTCGACTTGAACGGTCACAGCGCAGCGGTGCACGTTCAGGTAGACGGTTGAACCGTTTCGGGAACAGGGGCAGCGGGAACGGGTACGTGAACGTGAACGGGGACGTGTACGGAAACGTGAAGAGGTGCGGATGGTTTTACGCGCCCGGAGAGGTTAGGCGGGGATGTCCAAATTCATCTATTCGCTGAGCATCATCGCCTTCGGCCTCCTGCTGGGGGTCGGGATCCAGATGCTGGCCGGACGGGGGCTGATCGGTCTGCCGCTGCCCACCGACCGGCTGCGCCGGCGCCTGCAGCAGGTTGCGCTCCTGGGGATCAACCCGGTGGCCATCGTGGGGGCGATCTGGGCGATCCGGGCCCACGACATCAGCCTCGTCTTTCTGCCGATCATCGGCCTTTTCTCCCTGCTGGCCGGCGGTCTCCTGGCGCTGGCCGCCGCCCGTCTAATGGATCTGCACCCCCGCAAGACCGGAGCCATGTTCGGGTGCGGGTCCTTCACCAACATCGGTTCGATCGGGGCGCTGGTCTGCTTCGTGTTTTTGGGCGAGCCCGGGTTTGCGCTGGTGCCGATCTACAAGCTCTTCGAGGAGTTCGCCTACTATGGGATCGGGTTTCCGATCGCGAAATACTCCAGCGACCGCAGCGCGGCGGACGAGGGCACCTGGGTGCGGGTCAAACGCCTGGCCCGGGATCCGTTCATCCTGACCGCGCTGTCGGCCATCTTCCTCGGGGGGGTTCTGAACGTGAGCGGCCTGCGGCGGCCGGAGGCGTTCGCCGCCCTCAACGCCGTCCTGGTGCCGCTGGGGACGGTCATGCTGCTGACGTCGATCGGGCTCGCCATGCGTTTCCGGCGGGTGCGGGACTACCTCACGGAATCAGCGGCCGTGGCCCTCATCAAATTCGTGCTCGTGCCGGCGGCGGCCACGACCCTGGCCTGGTGGGCCGGTCTGGGAGATGTCCAGGAGGGGCTGCCCCTCAAGGTGGTCCTGATCCTCTCGTCCATGCCGGTGGCCTTTAATGCCCTGATCCCCCCTTCCTTGTACGACCTGGACCTCGATCTGGCCAATTCCTGCTGGTTTGTGACCACCGTTCTGCTGATCCTGGTGCTGCCGGTGCTGTTGCTGGTGATGCAACGGTTCTGACGGGGGCCGGCGGGGCCGGAGGGTGACATGGAACGAAGGTTTTTTCTGGGCGTCGATCTCAGCACGCAGAGTGTGACGGCGGTGGCCGTATCACTGGGGGCCGGGGTTGCCGGGCCGTTTTCGATCAACTTCGACCAGGCTTATCCGCGGTACGGCACCCGCGGCGGGGTGCCCCCCTCGGACGACCCGCTGAAGGTCCGGGTGAATCCGCTCCTGTGGCTGGAGGCGCTGGACGACCTGCTGGGCACTCTCCAGGCCGAGGGGCTGACGCGGGATGTCGCCGCCATCGGCGTTTCGGCCCAGCAGCATGGGACGGTCTATCTCACCGCTCACGCGGAGCGCCTTCTGGCCGGCCTGAGCCCCACGACGCCCCTGGCGATCGGCCTGGCAGAGATTTTTTCGCGCTGGGAATGCCCGATCTGGATGGACGCCTCCACCAGCGCCGAGTGCCGGGAGATCACCGCCGCCCTGGGGGGGACGGCGGCGGTCGCGCGCCTGACCGGTTCGGTTGCGACCGAGCGGTTCGCCGGCCCCCAGATCCGCAAGTTCTGGAAAGAGGCGCCCGAGCTCTATGCCCGCACGGCGCACATCGCCTTGATCAGCTCCTTTGTCACTTCGGTTCTCACCGGCGGTCTCGCGCCGGTCGATGCGGGCGACGGTTACGGCACCAATCTGGCCGACATCCGGGCGGGCGACTGGAGCGGGGAGGCGCTTGACGCCTGCGCTCCCGAGCTTCTCACCCGCCTGCCGCGGCTGGTCGCCGCCGATCGCGTCATCGGCACCGTCGCGCCTTACCTGGCGGGGCGTTTCGGCTTTCGCCCCGACACCCAGGTGATCGTCGGCTCCGGCGACAACCCCTGCAGCCTCGTGGGGCTGGGCCTGATCGGAGCCCCGGATCGGCATGCGGTCAGCCTGGGCACGAGCGACACCTATTTCGGGTACATGAACGGGTTGCCGGAAGCGGCGCGCTCGGAGGGGCATCTCTTCGGGGCGGCCGACGGGGGGGCGATGTTCCTGGTCTGCTTCAAGAACGGGAGCATCGCCCGCGAGCGGATCAAAGATGACTTCGGCCTCACCTGGGAGGATGTTTCACGGATCCTGCTCGCGACGCCGCCGGGGAACGGCGGCCGGATCATGCTGCCTTATGTCCTGCCCGAGATCACGCCCCGGGTGTTGGAGGCGGGAGTTCGGCGATATGGGGGGCTTGCCGCGGAGGATCCCGCCGGGAACGTCCGCGCCGTCGCCGAGGCCCAGGCCATGGCCCTCTATCTGCATGCGGATTGGACGGGCCGCCGTCCGGAGCGGATCCTGGTGACGGCCGGCGGATCGGAGAATCCCGGCCTGCTGCAGGTCCTGGCCGATGTATTCGGGGTCGAGGTCCAGACGCACGACGTCACGCAGAGTGCCGCCCTGGGGGGCGCCCTGCGCGCTGCGCATGCCTGGTTGAACGACCATGGGGCGGTCGTGGGATGGGGCGGGCTTTTCCGATCGGTCATCACTCCCGGAAGCGGCCGGATCATCCGGCCGGCACCCGGCGCATCAATCCGCTTCCATGCCCCCGGCGGCCTGATCGCGGCATACGCGGCCTGTGAGCGGCATGTGCTGGGGAGGGGGCCTGACCCCGGGGAGGCCATTCGTGCCTTCCGCGCCGCATTTTCCGACGGTTAACCTGTGGCTATCCAGAAATGGTGAATTACGGCCCCAGCCAAGGCCGCAGCGATTTCGCAACCGTCCCGCCATCGGCGGGATAGTGTGCGTCGAGGATTGCGAAGAGCGAGAACGCCGGCCGGGACCGGAAGACGCCGTTTATGGATGGCCACTAAACCGCGGCTTCCGTCCGGTTGCGGCCCTTGGCTTTGGCTTGATACAGGGCTTCGTCCGCCCGGTGGACCAGGTCGTCCACCAGGGTCTGCGGGGTTTGGCGGTCGATCTTCCGGAAGTGAAAACCGATCGAGACCGTGATGCCGATCCGCCCCGCATCGAAGCTGAATTTGAATTTTTCGACCTCACTCCGGATGCGTTCGCAATGGGCCTGCAGGATCTCCGGGCTGACCAGCCCGCGGGGCATCATGATGAATTCATCCCCGCCGTAGCGGGCCACGAAATCCTCGGCCCGCTTGTTCTCCGTCAGGATGGTGGCAAACCGGGAGAGGACGAAGTCGCCCCAGGGGTGGCCGTAGGTGTCGTTGATCGATTTGAAATAGTCGATGTCGGCCAGGATGACGCCGACCGGCAGCAGGTGCCGGCTGGCGTAAGCCAGCTCCATCGATGCCAGTTTGGTGAAATGCTGGCGGTTGAAAATGCCCGTGAGGGTGTCGAAGGTCGCGGAGTAGAGGAGGCTATCCTCCTGCCGGATTTCAGCCTCGGTCTTGTACTCGATTTTCATCATGGAATGGCCGAGCTGGAACGGCACGCCGGGGGAGAGGGGGGCCCGGCTGACCCGCTTGCACTCCACGTAGGTCCCGTTGGTGGAGCCCTGGTCCTCGATCGTGAGAATGTCGCCCCTCCAGTCGATGACGCAATGGATGCGCGAGATCCGCTGATCACCGATAACGATGTCGGCGCGGGGCGAGCGGCCGACGGTCATGGGGCCCTGGCACAATCGGTGCCGCCGGCCGCTGTTGTCTCCCGAAAAAATGATCAGGTACGGGTGGCGATCGTCGGCCGGGGCATAGGCACCGGCATCGATGAGCGTGGTCTGGTCCAGATTGGCGGTTTCGATATCCTGCATGGCACGGTGTCCACGTGAACGAGGGCGCCCGATGCGCCTTATTGCGTTATCGGTATTTCGGCCGGCCACATTAAGGGAAAAGTTAGATCCCTGTTGACAGGCCGGTTGCGAACCGGTATTGAATTTTGCATACAAAATTCAAAATTCAAGTTTGGGACCCGTTTATGGCCCGCCCCGCTCATTCGCGCTCCGCTCCACCCCGACCCCTGCGCCCATCCGCGCGCCGGGGGGTTGTGAATCTGGGCGCCGAACACGAGAACCTGGATCAGAAGGCCTACCAGATCCTGAAGAGCATGATCATGGAGCGGCAACTGCCGCCCGGTCTCAAGATTCCCCAGGAAAAGCTGGCCGAGGACCTCGGCATCAGCCGCACCCCCCTCGTCAACGCCCTTAAATTCCTCGAACAGGAGAAACTGGTTCAATCCGTCCCCCGACGCGGGTTCTTCGTGCGCCTTTTTTCAAAAAATGAAATGATTGCCATCTTCGAGCTGCGCGAGGTTCTGGAGGGGCTGGCCGCGCGCCGGGCCGCGCATCACATCACGGAGCGTGAAATTGCGGAGCTGACGCTTTTCTTCCAGCAGTTTGCCGGCGGCCGGAACACCGGCGACATCAAGGCGTATGCCCAGGAGGACCGGCGGTTTCACACCTTTCTCGCCGCCATCGGCTCCAAGGAGTTTCTCAAGAGCATCCTCGACACCTTCAACGTCATCAGCTTCAGCTACCAGTCGGTTCTCTCGGAAGGCCTGGTCCGGCCGCCGCGCGAAACCATTCACGAACACATGGCCATCATCGAGGCCGTCAGCCGCCGCGATGCCGAAGCGGCGGAGCAGTTGATGCGCCGGCATCTCGGCAATTCCGCCGCCGTTCTCCGCCGGGACATCGAGACCGCAGAGGGGGGCTGAAGGCAGCGGCCGGTTGACCGGCAGGGGTGGGCCTGCGGTGCGCCGCCGTGTGCCCGACACGCAACGAAAGGGGGGAGGCAACGGACGGAATGTGACGTTTTCGATCACCACGATGTCATCGCCACACGGAGTCAAACCTAAACAGGAGGGATCGTCATGAAAAAGCTGCTGGTGTTGTGTCTGGTCGTGCTGGTTGCCGCAAGCGGGGTCTATGCCGCCGCCAAAGCCTTTCCGAAACGGGATATCACCAATGTCGTCGTCTGGGCCGCGGGCGGCGGGACCGATGTCTGCAACCGCATCGTCAGCGCCGAGATGGCCAAGATCCTGGGCGTCAATATCAACGTGGTCAACAAGCCCGCACAGGGTGTAGCCGTCCGCCGGTTGGGAAAAGGCATAGGCCATGCCCACCGAGCCGCCGACCCCGCCGGTCTTGTTGACCACGTTGATATTGACGCCCAGGATCTTGGCCATCTCGGCGCTGACGATGCGGTTGCAGACATCGGTCCCGCCGCCCGCGGCCCAGACGACGACATTGGTGATATCCCGT
>JBFYWT010000066.1:0-5504 GCA_041310895.1 Desulfobacteraceae bacterium
ACGCTGCTCACCCTCACCAAGGCCTCGCTACTGGCGAGCCTTCTCCCGCCGGCAGTGCGACCGGCCCTGGCCGGGACACCGGCGCCGATAGCCCATTACCGCCCTCTGGACGGCAGGAACCTGCGGGACATCGCCCGCTTCAAGCTGCACCACGGGAAGGGGCGCTTCCTCAACCCCTTCAGCCACGAGCGCAGCGGCCGGCTGCTCAAGGTACTCAACTGGAAGCTCTTTCACCGCAACGAGTTCCAGGCCGAGTTCGACGCCCAGCCGGTGAGGCCGGTCGCACTCGACTGGGAGGCGGTGCTGGAAAACCGCGGGGTTTCCGTCACCTATCTCAAGCATGCCGGCGTTTTGGTTAACGACGGGGGCCACCGCATCCTGATCGACCCTGTTTTCTCGGAGATCTTCTGGTTCATCCGGGACTACTGCCCGTTTGACTTCGATCCGGGCAGGCTGCCCGCCCCCGACCAGGTCCTTCTGACCCACGGGCATTTCGACCACCTGCACCTGCCGACCCTCTCGCTTCTGCCCAAGGACGCAGAGGTGCTCAGTCCGCTCGGTTACGGCGATATCCTCTCCGAGGCCGGGCTCCACCATCGTACCGAGCTCGACTGGTATCAGAGTGTTCCTGCGCGCAGGCGTGAGATCATCCTGCTGCCGTGCAACCACTGGACGATGCGCAGCCCCGTGGCCGGCCCGAACCTGGCGCTGTGGGGCTCCTACCTGATCCGCACCGCCTCCGGTCCCACCATTTATGTTTCGGGGGACACGGGCTACTTCGACGGCTTCGAGCAGATCGGCCGGGAGTTCGACATTGATCTGGCCCTCATCAACTTAGGCGCCTATGCGCCGCGCTGGCTGATGGCTCAGAGCCACCTCGACCCCGCCGAAGCCGTCCGGGCCTTCCAGGATCTGGGGGCCCGGAAGCTCGCCATCATGCACTGGGGCACCTTTAAACTGGGGGATGAGCCGATTCACTTCCCGCCCTGCCACATCCGGGAAGAACTGGCACGCGCGGGGCTGCGCGACCGACTGGTGGACTGGAAGCAGGGGGAGACGGTGTTTCTCTGATCCTCTGTGTTTGCTCTGATCCTCTGAGGGTTTGGCTCACCCCGGCTTTCGTGATAAGTTAACGGATTATCGTTGCACGCCGCCCGCAGCGGCGGTTCATTCGCAAGCAAGTTCCGGTTGGAGGGGAGTGGCTTCCGGCCTTCGCCGCCAGGCTGCTTCGGAGGAGGTGACTCCAGCCACGATGACATCGCGGTCCCGCCCCGGCGGGACTAACACAGAAAGAAAACCCGACTTACTTGAAAGCGTTGCACGCCGCCTGCGGCAGCGCATCGTCAGCGAGTAAGTTCAGATTTTGTGGGAGCGGCTTCCAGCCGCGATCCGATCGCGGCAACCAGCCTTTGCCGCTGGCTACGGCGGTCAAGAGATGCCGCTCCCACAGGGAAAAAGCCTAACTTACTAGGAAGGCACTGCGAAAGCCGGCAGCTGTAGCGGGCTGAGGCGACGTGCCCAAAAAGGGGATACGATCGCATGACCATGCTCTTCATGGCGCCAAAACTGAAGGCGAGCTCCTGGGTCAAGCACCTGCGGCGGGAGGACCCGAACCTTGACGTGCGCGTGTGGCCCGAGGACGGCCCCCCGGAGACGGTCGAACTCATCCTGAGCTGGAAACACCCGCTCGGGGAGTTCCGCAAATACCCGAATCTGAAATGCATCGCCTCCCTCGGGTTCGGCGTCGACCACATCCTGAGGGACCCGGACCTGCCGCCGGGGGTGCCGATCACCCGTCTGGTCGACGCGGCCATGATCCGGGCCATGAGCGAGTATGTGCTCGCCGCCGTCCTGAATCACACCCGGCATTTCACCCATTTCCTCAGGAATCAGGCCCTCGGGGAGTGGACGCCGCGGGTCCCTCTGCACGCGTCCAAGGTGCGGGTGGGGATCATGGGGCTTGGCACCCTCGGTCGGGGTGCCGCCGCTACGCTTCTGTCTCAGGGGTTTCCGGTAGCGGGCTGGAGCCGGACATTGAAACAGATCGAAGGCGTGAGCTCTTTCGCCGGGCCGGAAGGGCTGGATGATTTCTTGGCGCAGAGCGACATCCTGGTCTGCCTGCTGCCGCTCACCCCGGCCACCCGCAGCATCCTCGACCGGCGGGTGTTTTCCCGGCTGCCCGCCGGAGCCTACCTGATCAACGCGGCCCGCGGCGACCACCTGGCGGAGGAAGACCTCCTGGCGGCCATCGACAGCGACCACCTTTCCGGGGCCTGCCTGGATGTGTTCCGCACGGAGCCGCTGCCGGCAGGCCACCCCTTCTGGAGCCACCCCCGGGTCGTCGTAACCCCTCACATCGCCAGTCTTACCTATCCGGCCGCCGTGGCGCCCCAGATCATCGCCAACTATCACCGGGTCCGCACGGGGCAAGCCCCGCTCAACGTCATCGACTTCGAAAAAGGCTACTGAAAAGGAGAGCCTCCATGAAACCTGCCATGAAACCCCTTCTGGCCGCCCTGGTGTGCTGGCTGCTCGCCACGCCCTCACACGCAAACGATCTGGGCGTCGGCTTCCTGGACGCCCGCTGGGGAAGCGCTGCCGCCGAGCAGAAGGGTCTGTCCCCGGTCGGCAGCATCGGCCGGATTGACTTCTACATCCACCCCGACCGCGTCTACCGCATCTACGGTACCGAGGTTCCGGTAGTGATTTACGGCTACTTCGACAACCGGCTTTTCGCCGTCTACGTGCACATGGAGGGCATCGACGCCTTCAGCCAGATCCGCAGCTACGTACAGCAAAAGTACGGGATCCCCCGCATCACCCGCGAGAGCCGGGGCGACCTGACCACGCACTCCTGGAAGATCGAGGAGACACGCATCAAGCTCAAGCACCACCAGACATCCGGCAAGTTGAAGATGTCCTTCTACTACCTGCCCTTATCCGGCCGCGCCAACCTGGAGATGCAGATCGAAGGCGACGAGCCGCCCGAACCGGTCTTCCCCTTGAACGCCCGCCGTCAGCAGGAGGCCATCCAGCACATGGAGTTTCTGTCGTTCTGAGCGTTCGCAGGGGATGGAGAGGAGGGCCGCCTCAGGCAGCGGGCAAAAGCAGGTTGCCCTGGCCATCGAAGGCGAGCGGGCCGCGGGCGACGACCTCGGCCCCGTCCACATGGGCGATCTCCTCCCAGAGCGCCCGGCTGGCCCAGAACTCCGACAGGTGCAGGGTGTCGCGAATGATCACCGCCCGCACCGCGGGGGCCGGGATCGGCCCGATGGTGGCGAACCCGGCCTGGATGGCTTTGGCGTCGTTCGGCAGGCGCACGGGGATGAAGGCCTTGTGCAGGGAGAGGCTGGTGAGCGCGTTCATAAGGGTGGCCTCGTAGTCGAGCCCCCGGAACACCTTTTCGGTGATGATGTCGGCGTTGCCCATGCCGATGGCGTTGCCGCCGGTTTTCTCCGAGAGGCTGAGAATGACAACGCGCTTGGCCGTGAGCATCCCCGAAAAATCGCTCTCCATCAGATCGTAGGCCCGGCCGGTGACGTTCGGGTCCATGCCCGCCCCGCTGATCTCCTTGCCGATCCGCCCGACCACCAGCACGTCCAGGTTCTCAAACGGCAGCCGCGGTAGGCTGGCTTTGGCGAGTGCGTTGAGCCGGGTCTCCTCGGCGAGGATCCGGTCGGCAGGGACCCCGGTGACGGCCTGCAGCCGATCGTAGGCATTCTCGACCACGGCCAGCCCGAAGCGGAAGTTCGCGGCGGCGGCGATCCCCTCGCCCATCGCCTTGAGCAGTGGGAAAAAGCCGTGCTTCATGGCCCAGGTGTGGTAGGCGACCGCCCCCGCATGCTTGCCGAGCCCGATGCAGAGCATCTTGAGGATCCCGCTTTCGGCCGGGCCGATGAACTTGGTGTGGGGCTTGATGCGGTTGATGACGATGGAGTGATCGGCGGTGAGCGCATCCCGCGCAAAATAGAGCGGCACCTCTCCGAACACCGTGCCGATCCGCTCCACCTCCAGGGAGGAGACCACCGGCGCGCCGCAACTCGCCTCGCTCACCTGCAGCCGCTGCAGCACGGCCGCCTGGCCTTCGGCGGTCGCGCCGCCGTGGCTGCCCATGGCCGGAACGATAAAAGGCCGGGCGCCCGCCTCCTGCAGCCGCGTGCAGACCGCCGTGACGAGGTCGCACAACCGGTCGATGCCCCGGCTGCCCACACCGACGGCCACCCGGTCGCCGGCGCGGATCCCGCTCCCCGGCAAAAGGGCGTCCAGTTCGCGGGCCACCGCCCCGGGAAGGTCCTCAAGCGTTTCCGCCCGGTAGTGCATCCGTACCCGGCAGAACTCCGGAAATTCGAAATCCGATTCGATGAACGCGGGGTAACGCATGCCGCTCCCGATCCCCGGCCGTGACAAAACGACCCGCTTGCGTTAGAGTGTTCTTATGAGCACACACCCGACCCACACCGGCGCCGAGCTCTTCAAGGGCGTCCTGCTGGCCCACCTGATCATCGGCCTGCACGTGGTTGTCATCGCCCTGATCGGGCTGGTGGTGATCTTTTTCGGCGGCCTGGCACGCTACTGGGCCTGGGTCCTGCTGGGGGGTCTGGCCATGGGCGCGATTCTCGCCGCGCTGGTCTACCGCCGCATCAAAACCGGGAGCCGCCGGATGGTTCGGGACCTCCAGGGCCTGCCGGTCATGGCCGGCGCCACCACGGAGATCAGTTTTCTGGGCGGTCTCGCATCGGTCAGATTCAGCCGGCCGCACCCGACGGACCGCCTGCCCCCGGCGGCCGGGCCCACGGCCTTGCTCGAGGAGTCGGAGACCCAACGCATCCGGGAGCTGGCCCAGCTGGCCCAGCTGGTCGAAAAAAACCTGATCACGGCCGAGGAGTTCAAACGCGCCAAGGCCGCCATCCTCAATCCCCCTCCCCGTCCAGGATACGGATCCGCGCGATTAGAGAATTGAACTCCGCTGCGGCCACCGGCTCCCACGGGGACTGCGGCACGAATTGGATGAAGGACTGGACCCCCGGCGCAAAGACCTTGCCCCCTTGAATGGCAGGCCGGCGCATCCGGTACTTGTACTCGCCCCCCAGGTCGATGAGCAGATCGAGGTCCTCCGCCTCATCGAGCAGCCGCACCATGAGGGTATTGCGCACCCGCCCCCGGCCCTGCAGGCGCAGACGCCCGCCGGGGCCTTGGGTCACCTCGATGACGGCATCCTCGAGCGCGACCGCCCGCTCACCCTCGGCCAAAAGCAGCGCCCGCTCGACACCGTACCGCCCCTCCCCGAACGGAATCCACTCATCCATGCCCGCACCTGCCTTTCTTGTAGCATTCAACACCAAAAGCGAACCGGGTTCAAGCCCCGCGGGCTTAGCCCTGCTCCAACCTGGGTTCGACAGTCATAGGCACATTTGGCCGTCTTTTCATTTCTAAGTTGCTGAATCCATTCACACCGACCCCGGATTTTTGGGAAAATGCATAGGCACACGATATATCACTTTTAG
>JBFYWT010000078.1:0-33979 GCA_041310895.1 Desulfobacteraceae bacterium
CCCCGCCCGCGGGGCCCCCCCCCCGCCCCCCCCACCGCAACGAACCCGACTGCCGGATGGCCGATATTGCGGCCGGGTTCCAGGAGGCGGTGGTGGAGGTCTTGGTGCGCAAGCTCCTGCGGGCGGCGGCGGCGCGGCGGGCCGTGCGTGTGGCCTTGGCGGGCGGGGTGGCGGCCAACCGGCGGCTGCGGGAGCGGCTGGCAGCCGAGGCCGGCCGCGAGGGGTTTGCGGTGCATGTCCCCCCGGTCTCGCTCTGCGGGGACAATGCCGCCATGGTGGCGGCCGCCGGCCATCACCTGCTGGTGAGCGGGCGTCACTGCGGATGGGATGCGGACGTGTTCTCGCGCGATAAATAGCGCTGCTTGGCGGCCAGGATCCGCGCGACCGAGCGCTCCGCCCGCCGGCGCTTCGTGGGCGAGGAGCGGCAGGTGCGGGTCATGATCGCAAAGGCCCGCTCGATCTTCTCGCGGCTGTGGCAGATCAACGCCAGGTCCACCCCGGCTTTCACGACCCTCCGGACGGTCTGATCGAACCCCTGGCAGCGTTCGATCGCCCCCATCTCCAGGTCATCGGTCATCACGATCCCTGCGTACCCCAGGCGACGGCGCAGCACGCCCTTCACGATGCGCCGGGAGAGGCTCGCCGGCCAGTCCGGATCGAGGCGGGGGTAGAGGATGTGAGAGAGCATGACCCCGGCCACGGCATGCGTCACCGCCGCCTGGAAGGGGATGAGGTCGAAGGCCGCCAACGCGGGCAGTTCCTCCTCCAGGACCGGGCGCTCCAGGTGTGAGTCCAGGATGGTTCTACCGATCCCGGGAAAGTGCTTGGCCACCGCCATGATTCCCCGGCGCTGCAGGCCGTCGATGACGGCGACGCCCAAGCGGGCCACCCGCTGCGGGCCGCCGGTGAATGTCCGCCCGGCCATGACGCCGGCGACGCCCTCCGGAACCACGTCCAGCACGGGGGCGAGGTTCATGTTGATGCCGGCAGCCGTGAGCTCGGCGGCGGTGACGGCGGCGAAGCGGTCCGCCTCGGATTCATCCTGCAGGAAGGGGTTCCCGGGAAACTGGGTGCACGGGGGGGGGAGCCGGGCGACCTTGCCGCCCTCCTGGTCGATGGCGATGATCAGGGGCGGGAGGCCACACGAACGGGCGTGCGTCTGAACCGCGCCGCAGAGCCGGGTGAGCTGCGCGGGCGAGAGAATGTTTCGCTTGAAAAGAATGATCCCGCCGAGGTTCAAATCGGCGATCAGCCGCTCGAGCGCCGCGTCGCATGTGGTGCCGTGAAAGCCTGCTATCAGGCGCTGGCCGGCCAGGCGTTCGTCGCTCCAAACGCTGATATCCGTCGTCATTTGCACTTCATACCAGCTGGCGTGCCTTCCGGCAAGGGCCGGAAGAAGCCGCGCGCACGGTCAGTTTGCCAGGGACGGGACCGATGGGTGGGGAGATGAACGCGGGCTGTTCGCACTGGAATTGCGCCTGGCCATCATTGCATCGACATCGGCCTTGGGCATCGGCCGGGCAAAGAGATAGCCCTGACCGTAATCACAGTCCATGTCGATCAGGATCGCTTTCTGCTCGGGGGTCTCGATGCCCTCGGCCACGACGCTCATCTCCAGCTTGTGGGCGAGTGAGACGATGGCCTCGACGATGTTGCGGTTGCTTTCGGGCTCCTCGTGGATGCGGGCGATGAAGCTCCGGTCGACCTTAAGCGTATCGATCGGCAGCCGCTGCAGGTAGCTCAGGGACGAGTAGCCCGTGCCGAAATCGTCGATCATGAGGCGGATGCCGAAATCGCGCAGGCGGTGGGCCAGCCGAATGGTGTCCTCGGCCTCTTCCATCAGCGCCGTCTCGGTGATTTCGAGCTTCAACAGGTGCGGCGGCAGTCCCGACTGGTCGAGGATCTTTTTCAGATCGTCGAGCAGGCTGGGTTGGAGGAAGTGGCGACTGGAGATGTTGACGCTCACCGTGAGGTCGAGCTCGGTGCCGAGGATCTTCTGCCAGTCCTGCAGGTCGCGGCAGGCCCGTTCCACCGTCAGGCGGGTGATCGGTATGATGAGGCCCGCGTCCTCGGCGGTGGCGATGAAGGCCCCCGGGTACACCATCCCGGTTTCGGGGTGAGCCCAGCGGATCAGGGCCTCGAACCCCACGACCTCCCCGGTGCTCAACCTCACGATGGGCTGGTAATGGTTTTCGAACTGGTCGCCCTGCACGGCCTTGCGCAGGTCGGTCTCCTGCTGGAGCAGATGCTGCGCCTTTTCGTGCAGCGTCTTGTCGAACATCTTGACCTGGCAGCGGCCGCTCTCCTTGGCGTGGTACATGGCGGCGTCGGCATCGCGGATGATGGCATCGGGTTCGTCGTAGCTGCGGGTGTCGATCACGACCCCGAAGCTCGCCGGCGCGAAGACCTCCATGCCCTTGATCTGGAACGGCCGGCGCAAGGCCTTCTGCAGCCGGTCGGCGATGTTTTCGGCGTAGGCGAGGTCGTCGATGTCCTCCAGAAGGACCACGAATTCGTCCCCTCCCAAACGCGCCAGGATGTCGGTGTCGCGCAGGGATTCGCGGATGCGGTCGGCAAACGCCACCAGCAGATCGTCCCCGGCGCCGTGGCCGAGGCTGTCGTTCACCAGCTTGAACCGGTCGATGTCCAGGTAGATCACTGCAAAGCGGTAATCCGGGCGGCGCTTGGCCCGCTTGATCGCCATCTGCAGATGCTCAACGAACAGGGCGCGGTTCGGCAGCCGCGTCAAGGCGTCGTGAAACGCCTGGAAATAAATCCGCTGTTCGGCATCCTTGAGATCGGTGATGTCGGTGATCGAGGCCACACTAGAATCGGTTTCCGGAATCCGGGCGAAGCTGATGAGGATGCTCCGCCGGTTCGCGCGCTTGTCGAGAAATTGACACTCGAAGTCCCGGCCGTGGCCGGCCGGTATCCCGGCGATCCCGGTGTTTTCATCGGCGATCATTTTGCGGTAGCTCTTTTCGTCGATGAACTGGGTCCACAACGCCCGGTGCTGCACCTCCGAGCGGCCGTAGCCCGAAAGGGTCAAAAAGCGCCAATTGGCCAGGGAAATTTTCTGGTCGCGCTCGATGATGATGGTGGCCGCCCCGGTGTTTTCGAAGATGGTGCGGTATTTGAGCTCGGAGTTGCGCAGCTCCTCGGTTCGATCGCGGACCTTTTGTTCCAAGGTTTCATTGGCCTGCCGGAGGGCGCGCCGCGAGGCGTTGATGCTGTTGACCAGATACTGGGTGAAGATACTGATCATCAGGATGATCGCCACGGTGATGTAAATGTTGACGTGGGGGCCGCGCACGGAGGTTTCGAAGTAGTAATGGAACAGACTGGCGCCGATGCCGACGATCAGGATCGCGGTATGATCGAGAATAGTGGAAAGTCCATGTTTCATGCGCTGGCCGCCGATGGGGGAGGTGGAATCCTCTTTTGACCTTATCGGCACGAGCCGGTGCAGGCTTTAGAAAGAAAAAGGACAGGGTCGTAAACCCTGTCCTTTTGTCTTCGGCTTCCCACGATGCCGTTGTTCTCGTGGGGGAATTCTTCGCATGCCGTGTCGGTGGAAGCCCGCCAGAAAAGATGCACGCACATCCGAGAAGCCTACCTGACGCAGCGATAATTCAATATTTGTGCCAATCTATAAGTTGATTGAATTGTGCAAGCATTTCAATTTCCTGCCCGGTTCCGGGCGACGGAACGCCCGCTGAGCGTTAACAAAGGTGTCAAAAATCCGATAGTGGTGACGACTTGCAACGGCGCCCGCCAATCGGTGCCGGGCAGGGCCGGGACCTCGGCCGGCGACTGATCACGTTATCGGCCCGTTGGTGGAAAGCTTGAGCCGGCGCAACCGAATTGTTTGCCTGGGGGACCGAGGTGCCGGAGGCTTTCGGGACATGGAGACGAAATGACGATACCGATTCCGATACCGATAGCGACCCCGATGTTCATCGTGCGTCCTGAGCCGCAACCAGATTGAGGAGAGCGCCGCTACGGGCGCTGTTGCTGCGGCGGGCGTTCGCGGGGCGTTCGGCGTTGATACAATTGGACGGCGCGGTTGTGGTCTTCCAAATGCGTGGAGAAGACATGGGTGCCGTCGTTGCGCGAAACAAAGAAAAGATAGGGGGTGTCGGCCGGGAAGAGGGCGGCGTGCAGGGATTCCCGGCCGGGATTGGCGATCGGTCCAGGGGGCAGCCCGCGGATGAGGTAGGTGTTGTAAGGGGTCGGGGTCGCCAGGTGGCGGCGTGTAAGATTGCCGTCGAAATTTTCGATCCCGTAGATCACGGTCGGGTCGGTCTCGAGACGCATGCCTTTTTGGAGACGATTGTGAAAGACCGATGCGATGAGGGGTCGCTCGGCGGCGGCACTCGTCTCCTTTTCGATGATTGACGCGAGCGTCACCGTTTCGTGCACGCTCAGACCGATCGCCGCCGCCCGCTGCGACCATTCCGGGCTGAAGACCGCGCGAAACCGTTCGTGCAAGGCCGCAACGATCGCCTCGGCCGAGGCTCCCCTGGGAAAAAGATAGGTGTCGGGGAAGAGGTAGCCCTCGAGCGAATCGGCCGGTATGCCGTAGCGCCGGGCGACCGCCGGGTCGGCGGCCAGAGCAAGAATCTCGGCCGCCGTGCTCAGGCCGGAGGATTCCGCGGCCTCAGCGATCTGGCGCAACGTCAGCCCTTCGGGGATGGTGAGTCGGTAAAGCTTGACCAACCCGCGTTCCAGCACGTCCAGGATCTCCCGGGGCGTCATCGCGGCGCTCAAGTCGTACTCGCCGGCCTTCAGGCGGCGATCGGCGCCGGTCAGCCGGGCCAGAATCCGGAATTTCATGGAGGAGCCGACAATGCCGGTGCGCGCCAGGTGATCGGCCGTCTCGGCGACGGACTGGCCGGGGCGGACCGTGACTGTTTTGACCTCCCCGCCGGCGTCGGCCGGCCGGTCGGCGAAGGTCTGAAAGTCATGCCAGAGCGCAACCCCCACGCCGGCGCCGGCGAACAGGATGACGATCAGCACCATCAGGACTCGCTTGGCCACGCACCAGCTCCCTCGCACAGAACCCGGGGTGGTGGATCGCGACACCCGGGAGAACCCACCGATTCATGAGCATAGCGACGCCTCTTAGAATTGTCAAAACAGCCGGGCCGGCCGGAGGCACCCCGGTCCGGGATCATTTCTTGACATTCTCCGCCGTGTTAACCTATGGTATCAGATCCTGAAGCGCGGTTCTCGAGTAGTGTTGCACGCCGTTTGCGGCAACGGTTCATCAGAAAGTTGGTTGAGATCGGGTGGGGGTGGCTCCCGGCCTTCGTAGCCTGTACTTCGGCGGAGTAGGCTCCAGCCACGATCCGATCGCGGCAAGATACCGCTCCCACCGAAAGAAAGCCTGACTTATTTGGAAGGCCCGCGCCTCGATTCCAATCGGACTGCATGAGGTTTAGGACATGGCCAAACCCAAGCTGAAACAGCATCATATCAACCGGGATTGGTGCAAGGGCTGCGGGATCTGCGTCGAGCTTTGCCCGAAAAAGGTGCTCGAGCTCGACGATCAGGACAAGGTGACGGTCGTCCGCCCGCAGGATTGCATCTGCTGCCGCCTGTGCGAGCTGCGCTGCCCGGATTTTGCCATTGAAGTAGAAACCCAGGAGTGAGGAGCGCCATGGGACACACCCCCAAGTTTTTACAAGGCAACGAGGCTTGCGTGGAGGCCGCCCTCTACGCCGGGCTCGACTTTTTTGCCGGCTACCCGATCACCCCTTCGACGGAGATCGCCGAGCATCTCTCCGTTCGGCTGCCGCAGATCGGGGGCAAGTTCGTGCAGATGGAGGATGAAATCGCCTCGCTGTGCGCGATCATCGGAGCCTCCCTGACCGGCCGCAAGGTCATGACGGCCACGAGCGGGCCGGGGTTTTCCCTGATGCAGGAGGCCCTCGGGTACGCCGTGATGGCCGAGATCCCGTGCGTCATCGTCAACGTGCAGCGCGGCGGCCCCTCGACCGGGATTCCCACCCACGTGAGTCAGGGCGATGTGAACCAGGCCCGCTGGGGCACCCACGGTGATCATGCCATCATCGCCTTGACCGCCTCCAACCACCAGGACCTGTTCGCCATGACGGTGGAGGCCTTCAACCTGGCCGAGACCTACCGCACCCCGGTCATTTTGCTTTTCGACGAAGTCGTGGGCCACATGCGCGAGAAACTGTTGGTGCCCGAGCCCGGGGAGATCCCGCTGGTGGAGCGGCTGCACACGTCGGTCCGGGAAGGGGTCGACTACCACCCCTACCTGCCGCGCGAGGACGGGCGACTGCCGATGTCCGATTTCGGCGGCGTGCACCGTTACAACGTGACCGGCCTGGTGCACGACATGTGGGGGTTCCCGTCGACCGACCCGCAGGTCGTGCACGGGCTCCTGCGGCACCTGGTGGACAAGATCGAAAACCGGGCCAGCATCATCGCCCGCATCAAAGAGTACCAGCTCGAGGATGCGGAGATCGTGATGGTCTCCTACGGCTCCTCGGCGCGCTCCGCGCTGCACGTCGTTGAGGAGCGGCGCCAGCGCGGCGAGCGCTTGGGGCTTCTGGAGCTGCAGACCCTGTGGCCGTTTCCCCACGAGCTCGTCCGCCGCAAATGCGCGGACGCCAAGGCGGTGGTGGTGGTGGAGATGAACATGGGCCAGATCATGCAGGCGGTGAAGCTCTCACTGCCCCAGCCCGAGCGGGTCTTTCTGGCCAACCGCATCGACGGCAATTTCATCACCCCGGGCGACATCATGAACATCCTGCGCATCATCCAAGGGAAAGGGGTTTGACCCATGGCAGTCAAGGACTACTTGAGGGAGCGATTCCTGCCGCACCTGTGGTGCCCCGGCTGCGGGCACGGCGAGGTCCTGGGCGGATTGGTCCGAGCCATCGAGCGCCTGGGGCTGAGCAAGAACGAGATCGTGATGGTTTCCGGGATCGGCTGCTCCTCGCGGATTTCCGGCTACGTGGACTTTCACACCCTGCACACCATCCACGGCCGGGCGCTGGCATTTGCAACCGGGGTGAAAATCGCCCGGCCCGAGTTGAAGCTGATCGTGCCGATGGGCGACGGGGACGCGCTCGCGATCGGCGGCAATCACTTTATTCATGCCGCGCGCCGCAACCTGGACATGACCGCGCTCGTGATGAACAACCGCATCTACGGCATGACCGGCGGCCAGTTTTCACCGCTCTCGGGCGAGGGCGTGAGCGCCACCACCGCGCCCTATCGGACCATCGACCGCAGCTTCGACGTGGTGGAGTTGGCCCGGGCGGCCGGGGCCACCTTCGTCGCGCGCTCCACGACCTTCCATGTGCAGCAGATGATCGAGGTCATCGCGCAGGCCATCATGCACAAGGGCTTTTCGGTGGTGGAAGTCCTCTCTCAATGCCCGACCTATTTCGGGCGCAAGAACAAGATCGGCGATGCGGCGGAGATGATCACCTGGTTCAAGGACCACACGACCCCGCTCGGATCCAAAGCCAAGCAGGAGAACCCGGAGCTGATCGAGCGCGGGATATTCGTCCAGAAGGAAGAGCCCGAATACTGCGAGGAATACGAAAAGGTCATCGCGCGGGCGAGAGGGAGGCGGTCGTAATGGAACGCTGCAGGCTCGTGTTTTCCGGCTCCGGGGGGCAAGGGGTGATCACGGCGGCCATCATCCTGGCCGAGGCGGCGGTGATCTGCGAAAATCTCAATGCGGTCCAATCCCAGTCCTATGGTGCCGAGGCCCGCGGCGGCGCCACGCGTTCGGATGTGATCATCGCCGACACGCCCATCCGCTACCCGAAGGTAATTCAACCCAACGTCCTGGTCTGCCTCACCCAGGAGGCCTACAACAAGTTCAGCGCCATCGTCCGCCCCGGCGGGCTGCTGATCACGGACAGCCGCTACGTGAAGATCCAGCGCAAGGTGGACGCCCAGCAGCGCGAGCTGCCGATGTACCGCACCGTGATGGAACAGATCGGCAAGCCCATCGTTTTCAACATCTGCATGCTGGGGGCCGTCATCGCCCTGACCGGCGTGGTGCGGCCCGAGTCCATCATGAAGGTGCTGGAAGGGCGCATGCCGAAAGATTTTCTGGAAATGAACCAGCGCGCGCTGAAAATCGGAATGGAGCTGGGGACCGCAGCGGCCGCTTAGCCCGCCACCGCGCGCACGTAGACCCTGGCGCTGAAATCCTGCCAGCCGGCAAAGCCCATCGCGACATCCACGAACCAGGCCGCCGTGAACGAGCGGCGGTCTGCGCTCCACAGTGCGTTCTGAAGCGGGTCGAAGCGGGACTCCACGCAAAAATCCTCGCCATGCGGCGTGCGGGACAGCAAGGACATCAATTCCGGGATGGTCGGCAGCCGCCACCCCGCACGCGCGCCGGCCCTCCGGCGGGAAAGGGCCTGAACGTAGGCCTTGGCCTCCGGCCAGCTGAGAGGATAGGGCGAGCCGGACTGTTGCCAGGTAAGGCCGGTGGCCCGGTCGTTCAGGGTGCCCGGCGCGGCGGGGTGAAGATCGTTTTCAACGAAGATCACCGGGCGCCAGAGCCGGTCGGCGCCGAACTCCGTACGGGCCCGGGCGGGGTCGATCCGGACCGGGGTGCGGCGCAGCGGCGGGCGGGCCTCGGCGGGGGTACGCGCCGGCAGCGGCGGCGGCACCAGGCGGCAGATCCGCTCGCGGCGGGCCTGCCACGCGCGTGCGAGCGCCTCCAGGGCGGTTTTCATCTGCAGCGCGCTTTCGAAACGCGCGCACGGGTCATGGGCGAGCGCGCGCCGGAAGAACGCGTCCCAGTCCGCGTCCAGGTCCGGGTTGGTGCTGCTCGCGCGGGGCAGCGGAAAGGAAGGAAACCCACCGGTCAGCATGCGAAACAGGGTGACGCCGACCGCGTAGAGATCGGCGCGGAAATCGGCCGCATCCGGGTCGGCTTCCTGCTCGGGCGCGGCGTACCACGGCGAGCCGACCTTGAGCTGGGCCGGGGTGGGCACCGGCTCTCCGCGCAACCGTGAGAGCCCGAAGTCGCCGATCCTGACCGTTCCGTGCGCGTCCAGCAGCAGATTGAAGGGCTTGATGTCGCGATGGACGATACCGAAGTGATGCAGGCAGGCGAGGCCGGAGAGCGTCTGGCGGGTGAGCGCGATCGCCCGGTCCAGGCGGATCGTCCGGGAAGGCTCCTCGGTGCGCCGGGTTTCGCCGATCAGAAGACCGAGGTTTGAGAAGAAATAGTCCATGATGTAGAACAGGCAGCCTTCGGCTTCGTCGAAATCCCGGATTGCGACGATGTGGGGGTGCTCAAGCCCGGCCATGGTGACGGCCTCGGTCAGGAAGAGCTCGCGGATGCGCCGTGTCCCCAGCAGGTGGGTCAGGACCGGGTGGGGATCGAGGAGTTTCAGGGCCGCGATCTTGCCGATCGGCGGGATCGCGACCTGATAGACCTTGCCCATCCCGCCGCGTCCGAGCAGCCCGCGGATGACGTATTTGCCGATGCGTTTCATTGGCGGAGGAGCCGGTGGGCATGGGCTTCGGGCAACCCGGCGGCGATGATCTTGGCGGCCGCCGCACGTGCGTCGTAGGGCACGCAGCGGACCTCAATCGTGTGGCCCGTGGGGTTCCAGAGCACGTACTTGGCGCGCGGGTCGCCGTCCCGCGGCTGACCGACGCTGCCGATGTTGACGAAATAGCGCCGCGCCGGGTCGAGGGGGGTGACCCCCTCGACGAGGGGGTGATCGGTGAGCGTCTTGCCGTCGCTGCTGATCAGCTGCAGGATGTGGGTGTGTCCCACGAAGCAGATCCGCCCCGGGAGGGATTGCAGGGCGCGCTGTTTGTCCCGGGCCGATACCTGAAAGAGGTACCGGGTAGGTGAGTCGGGCGGAAACCCATGGACCAGTCGCCCCTCGCCTTCCTGCCGGAACAAGGGCATGGCCGCGATGACATCAAGGGCGTCCGCGCTCAGCATCTGGAAGGTGCGCGTAAGAGAGCGGCGCGCCGCGGGGTTGAACCACTCCAGGAAATCGCGGTTGCGCGCGGCCCATTCGTGGTTCCCCAGGACCGAGGGGATGCCGCGCTCCTGGAGCGTCCGGATCACCCGCTCCGGCTCGGCCCCGTAGCCGATGTTGTCGCCCAGGCTGAAGACGGCTTCCGGTGCGCGCCGGTCGATGTCGGCGAGCACGGCCGCGAAGGCGTCCATGTTGGCGTGGATGTCGGAGATCAGGGCGATCGTCATGGAGGGCTCAGGGCCGCATCATCTTCAGGTACCAGGCCAGCGTTTCGGGCCCGTAAAAGAGGTAGGCGATGGCGCCTACGGCCAGAAAGGGTCCGAACGGCACCGCCAGTTTCATATCCCCGCGCTGGTGCAAGATGACGGCGATGCCCGCGAGGGTTCCGGTGAGCGAGGCCGTAAAGATGGTGAACAATACCCCCGGCCAGCCGAAGAAAGCGCCGATCATGGCGAGCAGCTTGATATCCCCGCCGCCCATCCCTTCGCGCCGGGTGATCAGCTGATAGCCCCAGGCGACGAGATAGAGGCTGCCGCCCCCGGCCAGGATCCCGATCAGCGACTGCAGCGGGTCGATGGCGGTCAGGCCGAAGCTGGCGGCGAATCCGACCGGGATGCCGGGCAGGGTGATGACATCCGGAATGATGCGGTGGTCGATGTCGATGAAGGTGACGACCAGGAGCGCGGCGATCAGCACGAACATCAGCGCCGCCTCGGCCCCGACCCCGAAGGTGGCCGCGGTGAGGGCCGCGAACGCCCCGGTCAGAAGCTCCACCAGGGGATAGCGCCAGTGGATCCGCGCGCCGCAGTCGCGGCAGCGGCCGCGCAGGATCAGGTAGCTGACCACGGGAATGTTGTCGTAGGCCCGGATCGGGTGGGCGCAGGCCGGGCAGGCCGAACGCGGGTGGACGATCGATTGGGACAAGGGCAACCGGTGGATGCAGACGTTCAGAAAACTTCCGATGACCAGGCCGAGAACAAACGCCGCTGCCTCCATAGGCCTCCCTGCGGGTGGCGCCGGCGAGCGGGGGGCGTGCCGGCGGGATTCGTTGATAACCGTTAAAATCGTGTTATTATTGTATCAGGATATGCGGAAGTTGCCTACCCCTTTCTCCCGCGTGACGACTTACCGTATCGGTGGTCTCCACCGCCGTTGTCTCAGGAGCTGAAATGGCTGAAGCCGATCGCGACGATTTGATCAGCATCATCGAAGAAGAAGACAAGACGACCGAAATTCCCACCACCCTGCCGCTGTTGCCGGTCCGGGACGTGGTGGTGTTCACCGACATGCTGCTGCCCCTTTTCGTGGGGCGCGAAAAATCGGTGCGGGCGGTGGAGGAGGCGGCCGCCGGCCCCGGTTTCGTCTTTCTGGCGACCCAGAAGGACGCGGTCGTGGAAAACCCCTCCGTGGACGAGATCTATCACACGGGCACGGTGGGCCGGGTGCTGCGCATCCTCAAGCTGCCGGACGGCCGGGTCAAGGTGCTGGTCCAAGGGGTCGCCAAGGCGACTATCGCCGGCTTCCTGCGCCGGCGGGCCCCCTTCCGGGTGCAGATCGAGCTTTTGCCCGAAACCGTGCTGGAAAAGGTGACCATCGAGGCCGAGGCCCTCATGCGCAACGTGCGTGACCAGGCCGAGAAGATCCTGGCGCTGCGCGGGGAGCTGAGCACCGATGTCACCTCGATCCTCCAGAATATCGAGGATCCCGGCAAGCTGGCCGACCTGGTTGCTTCCAATCTGCGCTTGAAGATCGAGGAGTCCCAGGCCCTTCTGGAAATCAACGACCCGCTGTTGCGTCTGAAGCGCGTGAACGATGTGCTCTCCAGCGAGCTCGAGCTCTCGGCCATGCAGGCCAAAATCCAGTCCGATGTGAAGGATGAGATCTCCAAGAGCCAGCGGGATTACTACCTGCGCGAGCAGGTTCGCGCCATCTACAAGGAGCTGGGGGAGCACGATGAGCGTGCGATCGAGATCGAAGAGTACCGCAAGCGGATCAAGAAGGCGCGAATGCCCGCAGAGGCGAAGGGCGAGGCGCTCAACCAGTTGAAGCGCCTGGAGCAGATGCACCCGGAGTCGGCCGAGTCGACCGTGATCCGGTCCTACCTCGATTGGCTGGTGGAGCTGCCCTGGAGCCGCTCCACCCGGGACAAGATCGATATCCGTCGCGGTCGGGAGCTCCTGGACCGCAAACACTACGGCCTGGCGGCCGTAAAGGACCGCATCCTGGAATATCTCAGCGTGCGCAAGCTCAACCCCCGCATGAAGGGGCCCATCCTCTGCTTCGTCGGCCCCCCCGGAGTGGGCAAGACCTCCCTGGGCAAAGCCATCGCCTGCGCGGTCAACCGCAAGTTCGTGCGCATCTCGCTCGGCGGGATCCGCGACGAGGCCGAGATTCGGGGCCACCGCCGGACCTATATCGGAGCCATGCCGGGCCGGATTCTGCAGGGGTTGAAGCAGAGCGGCGCCAATAACCCGGTCTTCATGATGGACGAAATCGACAAGCTCGGTGCGGATTTCCGCGGCGATCCCTCCGCCGCGCTGCTCGAGGCCCTCGACCCCGAGCAGAACGCGGCCTTCAGCGACCACTACCTGAACCTGCCATTCGACCTGTCGAAGATCATGTTCATCCTGACGGCCAACATCACCGACACCATCCCTTCGGCACTCCTCGACCGCATGGAGTTGATCAATCTGCCCGGCTACACCGAGGAGGAGAAGATGGCGATCGCCCGGATGCACCTCATCCCCCGGCAGGTGCGCGAGAACGGCCTCAAGCCCAAGCACCTGAGCATCAACGAAGGGGCGCTGCGCCGGATCATCGCCGAGTACACCTCCGAGGCCGGTGTGCGCAACCTCGAGCGGGAGATCGGCGCCATCTGCCGTAAAGTTGCGCGGCGCTTCGCGGAAGGCAAACGCGCTCCTGTCCATTTGGGCCGGCAAGGGCTTGCACGGTTCCTGGGTCCCTCGAAGTTCATCCCGGAGATGGACCAGGAGGAGAGCCAGGTGGGGCTCGCGACCGGGCTCGCCTGGACTCAGGTCGGCGGCGAGGTGCTTTACGTGGAGGCGTCTCTGATCAAGGGCAAGGGCGAGCTGATCGTGACCGGCCAACTGGGCGAGGTGATGCAGGAATCGGCCCGGGCCGCCGTGACCTATGCCCGCGCCCATCAGCGCCGGGGCCAGTCGAAACGACACAGCTTCGACACGACCGATGTCCATATCCACGTTCCGGCCGGGGCCATCCCCAAGGACGGTCCCTCGGCCGGGATTGCTATGGCGACCGCCCTGATCTCCGCCATTTCCGGGCATCCCGTGCGCAACGACGTGGCCATGACGGGCGAGGTCACGCTGCGCGGCCGCGTGCTGCCCATCGGGGGGTTGAAAGAGAAAGCCCTGGGAGCGGTCCGGGCCGGTATTCGAACAATTGTCATACCTGAAAAAAACGTTAAAGATCTTGTAGATATGCCATCTTATCTTAAGCGTAAGGTTAAGTTTATCCCCGTCAAAACGATGGAAGAAGTCCTGCTGCACGCCATGGTCGACCATAAACGGGTGCCGACCGCATGAAGGTCTTGGCGGTCGATACCGCCACGCCGACCTGCAGTGTCGCCATCCTCGATGGGGCCGGCCTGGTCTGTGAGCTGACGTTGGGGCAGGGGCGGACGCATTCCACCCACCTGCTCGGGCTCATCCAGGGCGCCCTGAGCGCCGCGCGCATGGCGGCGGCGGAAATCGACGGCTTCGGCGTGACGATCGGGCCGGGCTCCTTCACAGGGTTGAGGATCGGTCTGGGGGTCATCAAGGGGTTGGCGTTTGCCCACGGCCGGCCCGCGGTCGGCATATCGAGCCTGGAGGCCCTGGCGCACCCGTATAGCGGCTGGCCGGGCCTGGTTTGCCCGCTGCTCGATGCCCGCAGGGGAGAAGTATACTTTAACCACTTCGGCGGGGGAAGCGGGGAATACGGCCCCCGGGGGAGCGACGCGGTGGGCCCGGTTGAAGCGGCGCTGGCGGGAGTGGCCGAACCTTGTCTGTTCGTGGGTGACGGGGCCCGGCTCTACCGCGAGCGGATTGTCGCGGGGGCAGGGGCATGGGCCCGGTTTACCGAGGGCGGGCTCGAGCTCATCCGGGCCTCCTCGGTGGCCGCGCTGGCCTGCAGCCGGCTGGCCAGGGTCCCCTCAGGCGACGCGGGCCGACTGGTCCCACGGTACGTGCGCCGGCCCGACGCCAGGGACCCGCTGCCGGCCGAAGCCGCGCCGGCCGCAATTCGATAACGGTGCGCTGCAAGCCGCAACCCAACCCCGGAGCAGGGTAGGAGCTGCGAGGTTCGGTCGAGGATTGACAGGTTCCGTTGGAATTGCTAAACAGATAAATTTATCAAATACTCGAGAAAAGGGTGCGCTCTGCCCGACGGCAATAACGCCTGCCCGGAGCGCAGGCCGGAAAAGACGCAATGGATGAATACACCTGGTCGGACCCGCCGAGTCGGTTCACATTCCCGATAGCCGCTGCCGGAGTCCCTCTGATTTGCGGGGCGGCCTTTGCGACGCTGATCCTGGCCCTGCTGGGGTTGACCGCGGCCGCCCTGATCGGGCTGGCGGCGACCTTCGCCATCTGCTGTTTTTTCCGGGATCCGGACCGGGTCATCCCCACCGTCCCGGATGCCGTGGTCTCACCCGCGGACGGCAAGGTGATCGCCGCGGCGCTGACCGACGGCGGCCCCTTCTTCGAGGGGGAGTGCCGCAAGGTCAGCATCTTCATGTCGGTGTTCAACGTGCATGTCAACCGCGCCCCCGCCGAAGGCCGGGTCGTGCGGGTGCGCTATCGCCCCGGGCAGTTCGTGGCGGCGGATCGCCGAGATGCCTCCGGGCGCAACGAACACAACGCGGTGTTTATCCAAACCGACAACGGGCGCAGCCTCTGCGTCGTCCAGGTGGCCGGGCTGATCGCCCGTCGGATCATCTGCCGGGTGCAGGCCGGCGACCGGCTCATGCGCGGCCAGCGCTTCGGGATGATCTGTTTCGGGTCGCGGCTGGACCTCTACCTCCCTAAGGAGATCCGCCTGCAGGCGGCCGTCGGCGACCGGGTATCGGCCGGCAGCTCCGTTCTCGGAACGTTTGAGTCCCTTCCGCCCGGGACGTAGCCGGAATTTTCGTCGTCGGCGCAATGCCTGCCGGGCCCATCGGGGCGCCGACCCAAAAAGGAGAATTCAGATGGGTGCGAAACGCTTCAACGTCGCGGTGGCCGGTGCAACCGGCGCCGTGGGCAACCAGATGATCACCTGCCTGGAGGAGATGAACTTCCCGGTGAAGTCCATCCGCCTGCTGGCCTCGTCGCGCTCCGCCGGGCGGCAGCTGCGCTTCCGGGGGGACCTGGTCGCGGTCGAGGAGTTGACCGACGATTCGTTCGCCGGAATGGACATTGCCCTGTTTTCGGCCGGCGGCGCCGCCAGCCAGAGGTTCGCCCCGGTCGCCGCCAAGGCCGGCTGCGTGGTGATCGACAATTCCAGCGCCTGGCGCATGGACCCGCAGGTGCCGCTCGTCGTGCCCGAGGTGAACCCGCACGCTGTGGCCGACTACCGCCGGAAAGGCATCATTGCCAATCCGAACTGCTCGACGATCCAGATGGTGGTGGCCTTGAACCCCATTCACCGCCGGTTCGGCATCCGGCGTATCGTGGTGTCCACCTACCAGTCGGTCTCGGGCACCGGCAAGAAAGCGATCGAGGAGCTTTTCAACCAGACCCGGGCCATGATCAATTTTCTGGACGTGGAGACCCGCGTCTACCCGCACCGCATCGCCTTCAACTGCCTGCCGCACATCGATGCCTTCCTGGAAAACGGCTACACGAAGGAAGAGATGAAGATGGTGAACGAAACCCGCAAGATCCTGGAGGACGAGACCATCGGTGTCACCGCCACGACCGTGCGTGTGCCGGTCTTTTTCGGCCATTCCGAAGCCGTCAACGTGGAGACCCGCGAGCATGCCGGCGTCGAGGAGGTGCGGGCGCTTCTCAACGCCGCGCCCGGGATCAAAGTGGTGGACGACCCTAAGGCCCATCGTTACCCCCTGCCGATCGACGCGGCCGGCCAGGATCTGACCTTCGTCGGCCGGATTCGGAGGGATGAGTCCATCCCGAACGGGATCAACCTTTGGATCGCGGCCGACAACATCCGCAAGGGCGCCGCCACCAACGCCGTGCAGATCGCCCAGGTGCTGGCCGAGCGACATCTATAAGAAGGAGCTGAATGGTGGAACGGATGCCGGTCACCCCGGAGGGCTATCAGGCCATCCGCAAGGAGCTCGAAAAACTCAAACGCGTGGAACGCCCGGAAAACATCCGGGCCATCGAGGAGGCGCGCGCACACGGGGACTTGAGCGAAAACGCCGAGTACGCCGCCGCCAAGGACCGCCAGAGCTTCATCGAAGGACGGATCGGCGAGCTGGAATATAAGCTCGCCTACCTGCAGGTGATCGATCCCGTCGACCTGCCGAGGGACCGGGTCGTGTTCGGCAGCCGCGTGCTGCTGGGCAACCTCGAAACCGGCGAGGACGTGAAGTACCAGTTGGTGGGGCCTGACGAGTCCGATGTGGGCAACGGCCGCATTTCAGTGGTCTCCCCCCTCGGAAGGGCCATGCTGGGCCGCAAACCGGGCGACGAACTCATCGTCGAGGTCCCGGGGGGCGGCAAGCGCACCTATGAGCTGATCGAAATCCTTTAAACCATATAATCAACCCTGTCGGAGGTGCCCGTTGGCACGTATCACAATCGAAGACTGCCTGAAAAAGATCCCCAACCGTTTCGCACTGGTCAACATGGTGGCGCGCCGGGTGCGCCAGATCCGGGAAGGCTCGGACTACCTGGTGAGCTCTCCCAAGAACGAGGACGTGGTGATCTCCCTGCGGGAGGTGGCCGCCGGGCGCATCATCAAAAAGCGGCCGCAACCCGACGAGAGTTGAGGTGCGGCCGGCCGGGCACGCCTACGCCGCACTGAACCGGTCCATCGGCAAGGCCATCCAGGACTACGACATGATCCGGGAAGGGGACCGGATCCTGGTCGGGCTCTCCGGCGGAGGCGACAGCCTCTCCCTGCTGTGGATGTTGGCCGACCGGCGGCGGCGGGTGCGCGTGCGTTATGAACTGGCGGCCGTCTACATCGATCTGGGTTTCGGGGGCGCCGCCGCCGGTCCCGGATTGGAGGAGTTCTGCCGCACGCTCGAGGTTCCGCTGCGCGTGGAGGTGACCGACTTCGGGCGCCGCGGCCACAGCCCGGAGAATCGGGAGAATCCCTGTTTTCTATGCGCCCGGCTCAGGCGCCAGCGGCTGTTCGAGGTTGCGGACCAGCTGGGGTGCGGTCGCCTGGCCTTGGGCCACACCCAGGATGATGTGATCGAGACGCTCTTCATCAACATGTTCTACGCCGGGGAAATCAGCACCATGCGGCCCGGCCAGAGTCTGTTCGGCGGCCGTTTCACGATCATCCGGCCGCTCGCCTATGCCGGCAAAGCGCTCGTCGCACGGTTTGTCCGCGAACAGCGACTGCCGGTCGTGGCCAACCCGTGTCCGACCTCCCGGACCTCCCGCCGGCAGACGGTCCAGCGCATGCTCAGCGGGCTCTACCGGGAAAACACCAACATCCGGGGCAACATTTTCCGCAGCCTGCGCCATGTCAAACCCGAGTACCTTCTGAAGTAGGCCGCCATGCGAGACGTTCAGAGCGAACGCGACTTCCGCAACATCCCCATCCACAAAGTGGGCATTAAGAACCTGCGCTACCCGATCACTGTGCGCGACCGCCGGGACGGTTTCCAGCACACGGTGGCCACGATCCACATGTTTGTGGACCTGCCGCACGATTACAAGGGCACGCACATGAGCCGGTTCGTGGAGATGCTGCACGAGCTCAAGCCGGAGGTGTCGCTGAAGAAGTTCGCCCTGATCCTGGAGAGCTTGAAAAGCTGCCTCAACGCCGCATCCGCCCACCTCGAGATGAGCTTTCCCTACTTCATCGAGAAAAAGGCCCCCATCAGCATGGCGACCGGGCTGATGGACTACTGCTGCAGCATCGTCGGCTCCAGTGACGCTTCCGGCCGGGTGGACCTGATGTCCGAGGTCGTGGTGCCGATCACCTCGGTCTGCCCCTGCTCGAAGGAGATCAGCGACTTCGGGGCCCACAACCAGCGGGGCGAGGTGCGGCTCGGCCTGCGGTTCCGCAAGTTCATCTGGCTGGAGGATATGATCGAACTTGTAGAGGCCTGCGCGTCGAGTGAGGTCTATTCGGTTTTAAAGCGCGTGGACGAGAAATGCGTGACGGAGCGCGCCTACGCCAACGCCAAGTTCGTCGAGGACATCGTGCGCGACATCGCCCAGCGCCTGCGTGCGGATGCGAACATCACCTGGTTCTCCGTCAGCGCCGAAAACTTCGAATCCATCCACAACCACAGCGCCTTCGCGCATGTCATCTCGGGATGAATGAGACGGAAAAGGGGCCGAGGGTTCCGGGATACGAGATACGGGAAGCGCGATACGGGATTCAGGACACGGGATACGCGATGCGGGTTGCTGGATACGGGATGACAGATTTCGGGTTTACGGTTCAGACGCTGCTGCCCTTCAACCGTGAACCCGGAACCGTGAACCCGGAACCCCATATGCGGTTCACACCTCCACGATCAGGGTCACCGGCCCGTCGTTCACCAGCGTGACCGCCATCAGCGCCCGGAAGCGCCCGGTTCGCACCGGGACGCCGGAGCGGCCGACCGCCTCGGCGAAATGCGCATAGAGCGCGGCCGCCTGCTCGGCCGGGGCGGCGGCCGTGAACGAAGGGCGCCGCCCCCCCCGACAGTCCCCCAGCACGGTGAACTGCGAGACGACCAGAAGCTCCCCCCCGACCTCGATGAGGGACCGGTTGAGCCGGCCCTGGTCGTCCTCGAAGATGCGCAGGTGGACAATCTTCTCCGCCAGCGCCTCCGCGTGCCGCTCTTCATCGGAAAGGGCCACTCCCAGCAGCACCAGAAGCCCGCGGCCGATGCGCGCGACCTCCTCGCCGGCCACCGCGACCGAGCTCTCGCTGACGCGTTGAACCACGGCCCGCATGGTCACCTCCGTTGATTGTGTGATTTCAAACCGCGTGCGATGCCCGCGGTTTCACGTGCAACGAGTGACGCACGAACGGGCTTTGGTCTTTTCGGCCTGCGGCCGAAAAGACCAAAGCCGCCCGCGTTGTGGGTGGCGTCGACTCCCGCGTTTGCAGCGCGGCGATACCCATGCTGCTAGCCTCCGGCGCAGGGAAAGTCAAGCGACATGATGCCGGCTATAGTTAAGCGCGGTTTCTTGCTCAAATCCCCTTTTTGGAATAAAATGACCTTGACATGATTACACCGACTCCGGCTTCCGCCAAGAACCGTGCGCACCCCCGGCTCCAGCGCAAATTGCACCTGGCGTTTGGATTCTTTTTCCTGTTCCCGACCGCCGGGCTGATCCTCTTCAGCGTCCGCTACGATCTCTTGGGTGATACGTACATGCCCTATTTTTTCCTGGGGCTGCTGGTCTTTTCGTTCATCGGGTTGCACGTCCTCAAGGGGCTCTTCGACCGCATCACGGCCATCTCCGATGCCATGAGCGGGGAGGCGGGTGCTCCGGCCTCGGCCGCCATGGACGAACTGCATGCCATCGCCGAATCGTTTCGGAGCGTGAAGTCCCAGTTCACGCGCGCCCTGGAAGAGCTTGAAAAAAAATCGGCCGACCTCTCCGTGCTCAAAGACCTCTCGGAGCTGTGCGCCGTCACCTTCGACCCGGATGAAATCCTGCACATCACCCTGGAGCGCGCTCTGCTGCTCACGGCGTCGGACATGGGCTCGGTGCTCATGCTCGAAGGCTCCGACCCGCGACGCTTCGTGGTCAAAGCGACCATCGGTCTGGGGCGTTTTGCGACGCCCGGAGAACGGGTCAATTTCGACTCCAGCATCGCCAAGTACGCCGTGCTGAACAAATCCCCGCTGCTGGTGGAGGACATCGAGAAGGACAAGCGCTTCGGGCGCGTCAACCACGAGCACTACGGCACCCGCTCCTTCATCTGCATGCCGTTCAAGACCAGCCGGGAGGTGATCGGCGTCTTGACCGTGTCCAGCCGCCACTCGCAGCGGACCTACGGCCCGGGGGATGTCGACCTGCTCACGCCCCTGCTGAGCAACGCCGCTTTTACCTACGAGAACCTGCGGCTGTTGCGGCGCAGCGAGCGTGCCGAGGCCCAGCGGTGCACCCTGGACCGGCTGGTGAAAATTTTAAACTCGAGCTTCCACGACAACGAGCTGATGCTCGCCGCACTTCAGGAGCTGCACGGGGTGGTGCCCTTTGAGGCGGCTTTTATCTGTACGCGCACGCCCCTTCAGCCCGAGGTGGTCCAGGTACGGGAGATGCTCGGCAGCGCGGCCTGCCGGCTGCTCCGGCACACGCCCTATGCGGTGCAGGGCAGCCTGGTTGAAAAAGGCCTGCAGCAGGAGTCCCTGATGATCCTGGACGAAGAGGCCTCCATCCAGCCCCTACTGGGCGATCAGTGGACGCTCGAGCTGGGCTGCGGCAGTTGCCTGCTTGCCCCATTGAAAACCGGGGGCGTGGTGTTCGGAATGCTGGTGATGGCCGGGCGCCGGCGGGAGTCCTTCGCCGAGGCCCGGGACCTCATAGGCTGGGCGGCCGGCGGGATCGCGCTGGCCATCGATCGCAACCGGCTCTTGTCCGCCGTGGTCAAGCGGGACCGGGAAATCGACGCCATCCGCCAGGTGGGGACCGCGCTGGCCTCGTCCACCTTCGACATGCGCAAGGTGCTGAACTACACCTTGGATATGGTACGCGAGGTCATCGACGTGGAGGCGGGTTCGGTGCTCTTCCTGCAGGACCAGGAGCTCGAGGTGGCGGTCGCCTTCAACCGCCACCCCGCCCCCGGGAAAAGCCGGCTGACGCTGGGGCAGGGCATCGCCGGCACCGTCGCGGCCCGGGGCGAAGCACTGATCGCAAACGAAATCAACGAGACCTCGCCGTTTCTGCCTGCCGTCAGCGAGTCGCCGGGAGTTACCACCCGTTCCGCGCTCTGCGTGCCGATGATCTCCCAGGGCCGCGTGATCGGGGTGATCGAGGTGGTGAACAAGGTCAACGGCAATTTCGACACCAACGACCGCGACCTGCTTCAAGCCATCGCAGCCTCGGTCTGCATCGCGCTCGAGAACGCCCGCCTTTACAAGGAAACGGTCGCTGCGGCGGAGCACGAGCGCGACGTGCGCCGCATTTTCCAGAAGTTCGTTCCCAAGCACGTCATCGACACGATCCTGCATGCCGGCGGCGACGAGCGGCCCGTGGTCGAGGAGGTGAAGACCATCACCTTGCTGAACGTCGACATCCGCGGTTTCTCCGACATTGCCCGGCGCATCGGGCCCCGCAACACGGTCCAGCTGCTGAACCGGTTTTTCACGGTCATGGGCGGCATCGTATTCGCCCACCACGGGATCGTCGACAAATACCTCGGCGACGGGTTTCTCTCGATTTTCGGAGCGCCGGCGACAAGCGGCGGGGACCCCGACCATGCCGTCGCCGCCGCGCTGGAGATGCAGCGCGAGCTCGACGGCGTGAACCGCACGCTCAAGGAGCAGCTCGGGAACACGGTCGGCATGGGCATCAGCATCCACACCGGTGAGGTGGTCGCCGGCAACATCGGGTTTGAAAAAAAGATGGACTACACCGTGATCGGTGACGCAGTGAACATCGTCTTCCGGCTGCAAGCGCTGGCCAAGACCTGCGCCTCCGGCATCCTGATCTCCGAAACCACGCTCCAAGCGCTCTCCTCGCGCCCCACGGTCCGGACGCTCACGCCTCCCCGCGGCGCACTGCTTGAACTCGGCGGGCTGGGCATTTACGAACTGATCGGTGTAGGGGTACCGGCGGCCGCAACGACACCTTCGGACGAGCGTGCCCCGCAGCGGGCCACAGCCCTGCCGACGGGACGGGTTTCACCTTGACAAACCGCTGGGATCCTTTTAGGGTCTGACACCGCCTCGCGCCACACGAGGAGAAACCGCCGACCGAGGATCCCATGCCGCCTGCATCCCCCGATTCGCTGAAAGGTCATTTCCTGATGGCCATGCCCGGTATGACCGATCCCAACTTTTCCCAGACCGTGACCTGTATCTGCGAGCACACCGACGAAGGGGCCATGGGCATCGTCGTCAACCGGCGGCACGACATGCTCTCGGCCAAGGATATCTTCGACGAGCTCGGCATCCGTTGCACGGCGCCGGTCGAGGTCGTCCCGGTACACAGTGGCGGACCGGTGCACCCGGGTGAGATTTTCATCCTGCACGGGCAGCCCTTCGACTGGGAGGGCTGCTTGAAAGTGACCGCGACGCTCGCCTTGAGCACCACACGGGACATTCTGGAGGCGATTGCCGCCGGCCGCGGGCCCGCGGCGTTTCTGATCAGCCTGGGCTGCGCCGGCTGGGGCCCGGGTCAACTCGAGATGGAGATCCGGGAGAATGCCTGGCTGACCCATCCCGCGTTCGACGAGAACATATTCGTGTTGCCGGTCGAGGAGCGCTGGGAGACCGGCATGCGTCGGATCGGCGTCATCCCCACGCGGTTGTCGGACACCGCCGGCCACGCCTGATCCGGCTCAGGCACGCACGAGAATCTTGGATTTAGGTCGTTTCCGTTTCAGGCAGGCTTTGTCACGGCGGGCGAAGGCGCACACCTTCGGATTGTGATATTCTTTACAGTTGAGCGGATTGCAGAGCGGGCACTCAGGGTTCTTTTCGGACATACCGCGGGTTCCCCTCACGGGCGCCGAAACCCTCGCCGGCGGCGGGGGAACGACGCTCTTTCCCATGACGCTTTTGACAGGTTATCATAGCATGGATCAACCGGCCTCACAAGGTGGGTGCACCCCTCAAGGGGCACGCCGTCGGTGAGTTCCGCGTGCGCGGCGCGGCCGGGCAGGTAGAGGACCATGGACGGTTACGGAATTCAAAAGCAGCGCATGCTGGCGCTGAACGACGGTTTGCGATCCCTCTTTCGCTCGGCCACCGCCATCCCCGGACTCACCGATTACCGTTTCGGGGAGTGGGAGCAGCTCTGCGACGCGCTGCCCCGGCAGTTGAACGAGGAGATCATCCGGGTGGCCGTGGTCGGTGCGATCAAATCCGGCAAGAGCACCTTTTTAAATTCCCTGCTCAAGGGAGATTTCCTCAAGCGTGGGGCCGGCGTGGTGACCTCCATCGTCACCCGGGTGCGCGCCGGGGAACGCCTGCGGGCCACGCTCTTCTTCAAGACCTGGGCGGATGTGAATGCGGACATGCAGCAGGCGCTCGTCCTCTTCCCCGACCTGAACTGGCGCAGCGCTCAGGAGCATTTCGACATCCGGCGCGAACCGGAGCGCACCGGGCTGAGGCGTTCCCTGCAGGGGGTGAACAGCGAGCAGGGCATCACCGACGACGCCCGTGATCGCAACCTGGTGCTGCTCTCCTGCTACCTCGAGGGCTATGACACGGTCTATCGGTTCCTGGGCGAGGAACCGGTCGTGCACGGCTACGACAGCGAGCGGTTCAACGACCACTGGGCTTACACCGGCAACGAATCCCTGTCGGTCTACCTCCGGGACATTCAGCTCGACATCCACTCCGACAGCATCGGCAGCAACATCGAGATCGCCGACTGCCAGGGCAGCGACTCCTCCAATCCGCTGCACCTGGCCATGGTCCAGGACTACCTGCGGATCGCCCACCTCCTGGTCTACGTAATCAGCAGCCGCACCGGCCTGCGGCAGGCCGATATCAAGTTTTTGTCCATGATCAAGCGCATGGGCATCCTGGACAATTGCCTGTTCGTCCTGAACTGTGACTTCAGCGAGCACCAGACCGTCGGCGACCTGCAGGCCTCCGTGCGGCGGGTGTCCGAGGAGCTCGCACTGCTCAAGCCCGCTGCGGGGCTCTTCGCCTTCTCGGCCCTCTTCAACTTGTTCGCTTCCTTGCGCGAGGGGCTGGCCGAACGCGACCGACGGCGCCTCGACCTCTGGCGCGCCGATGCCGAGCTCGTTGCTTTCTCCGCTCGGGAGACCGCGCGTTTCGCAGACGCCTTGGGTGCGATGCTGAGCCGCCGGCGTCATGCACTGCTCTTCCAGAACCACATCGAACGCCTGGGGGTGATTCGGGCCGGGATGACCAACTGGATCAGCGTCAACCAGGAGATCCTGACCCGCGGAGCGGCGGAGGCGCGCCAGGTCGCCGAACGCATCCGCCGGCACCAGAAACGGTTTGACCAGATTCTCAGCGCCTTGCAGAGCGCGCTGGCGGGCATTGTGCCCAAGCTGCGGCAAAGCGCCGGCGGCGAGGTCAACCGCTTCCTGGACGCGAGCTCCGGGGAGGTGATCCGGGGCCTGACCGCGTTCATCACCGCCTGCCGATTCACGCCCGAGCGCTACGCCGAGACGCTGCAGGCGGGCGGCTTCTCCCAGGCGCTCTACCAGATGTTTCAGGATTTCAAGCAGTCCCTCGATGCCCACATCACCGAGAAGGTCAACCCGGACGTCATCCGCTTCATCGCCCTCCAGGAGGCGAAGATCTGCGAGCAATTGGAGGCCATCGCCGCGCCCTATAAAAGCCTGATCGAGGATGCATCCGTCGAATTCAGCCGCCTGATGGAGGGGCTCGGCATCCGCATCGACGGCCGGGGACCGGAGGCACTGGCCGTTCCGGACGTGGCAAGCCTGCTGCGTAACTCCGGGGTGAGCCATCCGCCGCTGGCCAGCTCCATGAACTACACTGCCCGGCTGCGGACCGAGGCGGTTTTGCGCCGCGGCTTCTACCGGGTCGTGTCCGGATTTAAAAAGGTTCTCAAAAAGCCCGTGCGTTCCGGAGAAGAAGACACGCGCGCCCTGCAGGAGAGCTTCGCGCACATCCAACGTGAAACCCGGCACTCCCTCGGCTTCCAGCTCAAGGATTTCCAGGAGAACCTCAAGTTCAAGTATCTCTTCGTGCTGATCGAGATAGGCTCCGAGCGGCTGGCCCAGGCCGTCGGCGAGCGGCTTCAGGCCTTCGCCGCCGACTTCGGGGCCTTGGCCCGGGGGGTGAGCGCCCGGCAGGAGGACAAGGAGCGCGCTGCCGTCGTCCTAACGGCGATGTCCCAGGAGTGCCGGCGCTTGAAGGTGGAGATCGAGGCGCTCAAGGGCGAGATTGCCCCGAGCCCGGCGGACGGCGGCTGAGGCGCGAGTCACCCGCCCAGGGCCGCCAGGTTGCGGCGGGCGAATTCGATGCTCGCATCGAGAGAGAGGGCCGTCCGGTAACATGCGGCCGCCATCTCGGACTCGCCCAAGGCCTGGAGGTTCACCCCGAGGTTGGCGTGGTCGATGGCCGACGAGGGGTCCAGTTCCACCACGCGCTGAAAGGCGGCGGCGGCCGGTGCGTGCTCCCCGCGTTTGAAGTGGCAGAACCCGATCAGGTTGTGAATGTCCGTGCGCTCGGGGTCCAGCCGGGCGCCCTGGCGCAGAAACTCCAACGCCTCCTCGTAGCGGCTCATCTCCTTCAAGGCCGCCCCGATGTAGCTGTAAACGGTCGGTGCCTCCTCGGGGTCGGGCTTCAGTGCCAGCGCCTCGTGGAAATGGGCGAGCCCGCCTTCCGGGTCGCCCCCCTTCAAGCGGCAGAGACCCATGTGAAAGCGCACGAAGTATTTGCCGGGCAGCAGGGCGTCGACCTCAGCTAGGCGGGCAAAGGCCTCGGCCGGCTCCCACTGCTCGGAGAGATGCTTAACGGCGAACATCGCGACACCACTCGCCCGCGAGCGCTCGCGGAAATGGGCCCCGGGGATGATCGTGTAGAAGGCCGGCAGACCGATGTCGGGATGGGTGGTCTCGACCACGAGTACCTCCAGGTCCCGGCGCGCCAACGCCTGAAGGCAGTTCTCGATTTCAACCCGCATGTTCGGGTGGGAGAGATCGGGCAGGGAGGAGAGGTCCACGACGGCAGAGGGGCGGGTGATGAAATCGGCCTCTTCCATGCGGCGGACCTTGGGCAGCCCGCTCGCGACGTAGCACGCGCCGGTGTTGAAATCCCCGCCGAGCTGGGCGACCTCGGTCAGGGCGCGGCTCAAGGCCTTTTCGGGACTGGGGGTGGTACCGGCGGTCCAGACCATCTCGCTGCGGGCGGGAAAAGTCGTTGGGTCGATCGCGAGAACCCCGATCGAGGGGATGCCGGTGTCGAGGGTGAAATCGGAAACGGCGAGGCGGATGCCGCAACGCTCGTAGGCGGCGAGCATGTCGCGCACGAGCGGGTCTGCCGCCGAGTCCGGGCGGATGCCCGGCAGGCGGATGCGGCCGCGGCTGACGAGCGCCGAGACGTGCCGTTCGACCACTTCGCAGATGCCCTGGAGGATGGCCTCTTCCGGAGCGTTTCCGGCCGAGGGTCCGTTGAACTCGTTGATGGCGAAAAACCAGTCGAAGGGGATCAGGCATTCGCTGCCGCGCGTCAGATTGGTTGCCGGGGTCCACTGCAGCGGCAGGGACTCGAAGAGCCGACGGCTGGCAGGCAGCTCATCCGAGACGTCGTGGACCGAGCGTGCGATCATCTCGAACGGCAGGGCCCGGTCCCCAAGCTCGCCGTAGGTCGCCCGGATGAACCGGCCGGGATTGCGGGCGAAGCTGAAAAAACTGAACCGTTCCACGAGCTCCATGACGGCGCTGGCTTCGGCCTGCTCCGCCGTGGCCCCTTTGCCCATCTGCTTGCGCGTGCCGGTGACCCCGGCCGCGTCCCGGCCGCAGCGGCTGATGAAGACCGGGATCCCCAGACGCCCGTTGTCGATGCGCTCGGTACCCTTCAGTATGTCCAACTTCAGTCGGCCCAGTTTTTCCCGCAGGCGGGTTACGGTCGCCCGCGGGGGCAGGACTTTATCCTGGTCCCGCGTAAAGGTCTTGTAGGCGTCTTTAAGGATCAGCTTGGGCATGAACGAATGCTCCTTTTTTGATTGACCGACGGGAACTAATTTGGTACAAAAAAAATTTGTGTGGGGATGTAGCTCAGCTGGGAGAGCGCGGCGTTCGCAACGCCGAGGCCAGGGGTTCGATCCCCCTCATCTCCACTTTTTTCACATCGGGCGATTGCCGCCACCGGCTTTAGCACAATGCGGGCCGGATGAAAACAGGGGATAGCGGGCCTCTGAATCGCCGACCCGGGGTCCGGGTCGGTCGATGGCACGGGGCAGGGGGGCGTGATGGCGCCGGAGGTCCGATGAGCCGCAAAGCCGAGCTTGAACGTCGAACCCGGGAAACGACCGTCCAGGTCAGCATCGACCTGGACGGGAGCGGCCAGGCGGATGTCATTACCGGGATTGCCTTCTTCGACCACATGCTCGCCTTGTTCAGCGTGCACGGGTTTTTCGACCTGGGGATCCACGCCCAGGGAGACCTCGATGTGGACTCCCACCACACGGTCGAGGATGTCGGCCTGGTGCTGGGGGAGGCGATGGATCGTGCGCTGGGCGACCGCAAGGGCATCCGCCGTTACGGTTATGCCGTAACCCCCATGGACGATGCCCTGGCACAGGTGGCCATCGATCTTTCGCGGCGCCCCTACCTCCTATTCCAGATTCCGGTGGTTCCCAGTCCGGAACGTTCCTTCAACGGCGCTCTCGCCAAGGAGTTCTTCAAGTCCGTGGTCAACCGCGCGGGTATGAACCTGCACGTCACCGTGCCATACGGTGAAAACGAGCACCACATCCTGGAGGCCGTGTTCAAATCGTTCGGAAGGGCTCTCCAGCAGGCCGTCTCCGCCGACCCGCGCAGTCGCGGCGTGCGCTCGTCCAAGGGCACCCTGTAGACCCCGGTGGCCCCATCCGAGGTCCAAGCGGTTCCATGCTGATCATACCCGCTATTGATCTGAAAAACGGAAAGTGCGTCCGCCTGCTGCAAGGCCGGATGGACGCCGAAACGGTCTACGGCGACGACCCGGCGCGTGTGGCCCGGCGCTGGGCGGATGCCGGGGCCGAACTGATCCACATCGTTGACTTGGACGGAGCGCTCGGCGGCCGGCCGCACCACCGGCCGCACATCGCACGTGTCCTGGAATCGGTGCATGTGCCGCTGCAGCTCGGCGGTGGGATTCGGGATGCGCACACGGCGGAGGCGCTGCTCGACATGGGCGTTTTTCGCGTGGTCATCGGCACCGAGGCCGTTCACACCCCCCCCTGGCTGGGTGAAATCTGCCGGCGCCATCCCGGGCGGGTGGCGGTGGGCCTCGATGCCCGCAACGGGCGCATCGCCGTCGAGGGCTGGACCCGCACGACGGACATTCAGGCGACCGATCTGGCCCGGCGGCTCGAGGACCAGGGCGTGGCGGCGTTCATTTTCACCGACATCCAACGGGACGGCATGCAGACCGGCCCCAATATCGAGGAAACCCGGCGACTGGCGCAGAGCGTGCGCGTTCCGGTGATCGCCTCCGGGGGGGTGGGGGCGATGGATCACATCCGGGCCCTGTTGCCGCTCGAGTCCGCGGGAGTCATCGGGGTCATCACCGGAAAGGCGCTTTATTCCGGCGCCGTCTCCTATGCCGCCGCCCTGGCGCTCGTGCGCGGCGCCGGAGACCCCGCCGTACAGCCGACGGCCCGCCGCCGAGAGGGTTGACAAAGGCATTAATGACACATAGCTTCCAACGCCTCTTTTTAACCACCAAAAATGACCGGGGACGCTTTGGACACTGGGTTGGCCTTTTCCGCACGTCATGATCTAAAACGGGCCGACCGTGCCGTCGAAGGTGCCCCTGCACCGGTAACCCCCTGATCCCCGCTGGTGAAGATGGAGGTTGCTGTTTTTGGCAAACTACATTCCGGACGAAAAGGTTTCCGAGATCCGACAGGCGGTGGACATCGCCGAGGTGGTTTCGGAAACGGTACTGCTGAGAAAGGCAGGCAAGAACCTCGTCGGACTCTGCCCGTTTCACGCGGAAAAAACGCCCTCGTTCAGCGTCAGCCCGGACAAGCAGATATTCCACTGTTTCGGCTGCGGGAGCGGGGGCGACGTATTTGGTTTCGTGATGAAACGGGACGGGGTCTCCTTCGTGGAGGCGCTGCGCACACTGGCGCAGCGGAGCGGGATCGAGATCCCCGAACGGGCGTTGAGCCCCGACGACCAGCGGCGGCTTAAGGAGCGCGACACCCTCTTCGAAATCAACCGGCTGGCGCTGGAGTTTTTCTGCGGCGCCCTGCGGCGGGACCCGGCCGGTCCGGCGGCCCTGGGCTACTTGAATCGCCGGGGCGTCGGCTCTCAGGCGATCGAGGCCTTCAAGCTGGGCTATGCCCCCAGGGGGTGGGACACTCTTCTGGGGTTCATGACGGAGCGCCGCATTGCGCCCGTGATGGTGGAAAAGGCCGGTCTTGCCGTGCCGCGCAAGGACCGATCCGGTTTCTACGACCGCTTTCGGGACCGGCTCATCTTCCCCATTTTCGACGAAACCGGGCGGGTGGTTGGGTTCGGCGGGCGGGTAATGGACGACTCGACCCCCAAGTATCTGAATTCGCCTGAAACGCCGATTTACACCAAGCGCAAGGTGCTCTACGGCCTGCAGCGGGCCAAAGACCGGTGCCGGGTGCTCGGCTCAGCCTATATCGTGGAGGGCTACCTCGACCTGATTAGCCTGCACCAGGCCGGGATCGACAATGCGGTCGCCACCCTCGGCACCGCCCTCACGCCCGAACATATCCGGTTGTTGACCCGCTATGCCGGGCGGATGGTGCTGGTCTATGACTCGGACGATGCCGGCATCCGGTCGGCACAACGCTGTGTGGAGCTCTTCTGGAAGGAACACGCCGACTTTCGACGCGGAGATGTTTTCCGGGAAGACCAGGCGGACACCCGCATCCTGGTCCTGCCCGAAGGCCACGACCCGGACTCCTTCGTGAGGCGCCACGGGGCCGAGGCCTTTCAGCGGCTGGCCCGCTCCGCCCCCGGCATGGTCAGCTTTCTGACGGAAAACGCCGTCAAACGCTACGGGCTGACCGCGGAGGGCAAAATTCGGGTCGTTGCGGAGCTCCGGGGGCCGCTGGCGGCCGTCAACGACCCGGTGGCCCAGGCCTTTTATGTCCAGCAACTTGCGGAGCGCCTCGGAGTCCCCGAGGCGGTGATTCTCCAGGGAATTGCCCGCCGCCGGCCGTCCGGACCCTCAAGTGTGTCGGGCGCATCGGAGCCGGCCGCGCGCCCTGCTGCCCTTGCTGAGGGCGGGGAACGGTTCGAGCGCCGCATCGTGACGATGATGCTGCAGTTTCCGGAGATGATTCCGGAAATCATTGAGCGTCGGATCGTAGAATGTTTTGCCGACGGTCCGATGAAGCGCCTGGCCGTCGATATCATCGCCGGCGGGCACCGGTCCGGCATCCCGGTCGCTGATCTGTTGAGCCGGGTGGAGGACGCCGTCCGGCGGCAGCAGTTGGCGGAGCTCGCCATGAGCGATGAAGTTTGGGAGCCGAAAGGCTGCCGCACGCTGCTCACCCGCTTTATTGAACGCCGGCGCAAGAAAGTGGCGCGGCGCAGCCTGCAGCAGGAGATCGAGGCGGCCGAAAAGGGGCAGGACGAGGCCGAGCTGATGCGGCTGTTGAGCGAGAAACAGAAACTGGCGGCCCGGCGGGGGAATTCACGACCGGCCGCACCGCCGGAACGGTAACTACCGCGGCAGGGCACCCGGCGCGGTGCCGCCGATCGCTATCGAATTCGGAGGAGTCTGGAGGCATTACGGCATGGCCAAGAAAAGTACAACAAAACCGAAACCCGCGGGCGCAACCGCAAAAACGAGCCCCGGCAAGAAGATGCTCGAAACCGCCAAGAGCGCCAAATCCGCGAAGCCCCCGGTGCTCCGGGCTCCGGCCGAATTGCCCCGGACAAGCGCCGAACCCAAGGCTGACAAGAAGGCGATCCAGGAGCTTTTGGCCCGGGGCAAGAAACAGGGCTATCTGACCTATGACGAAATCAACGAAGTCCTGCCGGAGGACATGTTGTCTCCGGAGCAGATCGACGAGACGCTGATGCTGTTCGACGACAACGGCATCGACGTGGTGGACGACAAACACACCCGTCCGCTGCCGAAACCCAAAAGCCCTCCGGATCTCAAACCGACCGCCGGAGAGGAGGCCGACACCGCCGAGTACGGCACCGTCACCGACCCGGTCAAGATGTATCTGCGCGAAATGGGCATGGTCACCCTGCTCAGCCGAGAAGGCGAGGTCGAGATCGCCAAGAAGATCGAATCCGGGGAGCAGGAGGTGCTGCGGGCGCTCCTGGACACCACCGGCGGCGTGGAGGCCATCATCAGCCTCGGCGAAAAAATCGAGAGCGGCGCGCTGCGGCCCAAGCATGTCCTGCGCGACATCGACGAAGGCGACACCCACACCGACGAGGTCGTGCAAACCGAAAAATTCATCGAAACGATCCGCCGCATCAAGGTCATCCACGAAGAGACCCGTCCGCTGCGCGAGCAGGCCTTTGCGACCGCCGGAGATGAGCAGGAGCAGAGAAAAATCCGGCGCCTGCTGCAACGGGGCATTTCCGACATTTTCGAGCTGCTCAAGGACTGGCGGCTCGAAGCGGCCGTCATCGACGAGATCGAGAATATCATCTTCGAGCAAATTCAGTGGTTCGAAGCCATGTCGCGAAAGCTGGCCAAGGCCTCGGACCGCTTCAACGCGTCGATGAAGGATCTGCGCGACAACCTCAAATCCAAAACCGCATTCACCAAATGGGCGACACCCCGCTGCAGCCTGACGCGGGAGGAAATCCACGTAGCCTTCGGCGATGTCCGTGACACGATCGGGTTGATCGCCTCCCGCGAAGCGGAGCTGTGCGCCAACAGCCGTGCCTTGCGGCGCATCATGGCCTCCGTGGAGGACGGGCGCCTGAAGGCCAAGCTGGCCAAAAGCGAGTTGACGCGGGCCAACCTGCGGCTCGTGGTCAGCATCGCCAAGAAATACACGAACCGCGGGCTGCAATTCCTTGATTTGATCCAGGAAGGCAACATCGGCCTGATGAAGGCGGTGGACAAGTTCGAGTACCGCCGGGGCTACAAGTTCAGCACCTATGCCACGTGGTGGATCCGCCAGGCCATCACCCGTGCGATCGCCGATCAGGCGCGCACCATCCGGATCCCCGTGCACATGATCGAAACCATCAACAAGCTCATCCGCACCTCCCGCTATCTCGTCCAGGAACAGGGCCGTGAACCGACGCCGGAAGAAATCGCCGAAAAGATGGAAATCCCGCTGGAGAAAGTGCGCAAGGTGCTGAAGATCGCCCGGGAGCCGATCTCGCTGGAAACCCCCATCGGCGAGGAGGAGGACAGCCATTTAGGCGACTTCATCGAAGACAAGAAGTTCATGCTGCCCTCCGAGGCCGCCGTCAGCATGAACCTCGCGGAGCAGACCCGCAAAGTCCTGGCGACCCTGACCCCGCGCGAAGAAAAGGTGCTGAGAATGCGGTTCGGCATCGGCGAAAAGGCGGATCACACCCTGGAGGAGGTCGGCCAGGATTTTGCCGTCACCCGTGAGCGCATCCGCCAGATCGAAGCCAAGGCGCTGCGCAAGCTGCGGCACCCGACCCGCAGCCGGAAACTGAAACACTTCATCGAAACATGACACCGCTCCAGCGGACGCAGCGTGAGGGGGACGGGGCCCGCGACGCGCTTGACAAACCGAGCGTCGACCGATAGACATACCCGCGGTGATCACGGGCCCATAGCTCAGCTGGCAGAGCCACCGGCTCATAACCGGTTGGTCCCTGGTTCGATCCCAGGTGGGCCCATTTCGATGATGGTTGCCCGGAGCCCGCTGCCGGGGAGCCGGGTGTCGCGCAGGCGCGGGTCCTTCGACCCACGCCTTTCGTTTAACGCAGAACCGGTGCCATGGCCGTGAAGCTGAAAGACATCGCCGGGATCCTGGAGCGGATCGCACCGGCCGCTGCCGCTGAGCCCTGGGACAACGTGGGGCTGCAGGTAGGCGACCCGAACGCCGTGGTCGCGCGGGTGTGGGTGGCGCTGGATGCGAGTCCGGAGGTGATCCGGGCCGCGGGAACGGCCGGCGTCGACCTGCTCGTGACCCACCACCCGCTGCTCTTCCGCGCGCTGCAGCGCGTCGATCTGTCCACGCCGATCGGGGCTGCCGTCGGAGAGGCCCTGGGGCACGGGCTCAACGTCGTCTGCCTGCACACGAACCTCGATGCGGCACCGCACGGGTTGAACGATCTGCTGGGCCGGCGCCTGGGTCTGCGCCGGTTGAGACCTTTGTCGGACGGAACCGAGACGGATCGGGAACCCGGCCCCGGGATCGGGCGAATCGGTGATCTCGCGCGGCCCCGGCGCGTGGACTGGTTGGCCCGGGAGGTGAAGCAGCGCCTGGAGGCCCCGGCCGTGCGAGTGGCGGGGAAGGCTGAAGCCGTGGTGCGCTGCGTGGCCGTTTCCACCGGAAGCGGGCGCAGCCTGGTGCCGCGCTTTCTGCGATCCGACGCCCAGGTGTTCATCAGCGGGGACCTGGGCTACCACGAGGCACGCGCGGTGGTGGATGCCGGCCGCAGCCTGATCGATGTCGGCCATTTCCACTCCGAGCAGTTCATGAAGGAGGCCCTCGCGCGGCGCCTGGCCCGTGAATTTGCCCGCCGCCGCATGGCGGTGCGCGTCCAGGCCTGCCAGCTGGAAAACGATCCGTTCACCCTGATGTGAGGCCGCCGAGGAGACGGCCGCGGCCGGCGCTCGCCGGCCGGTGGTGGAGATGGAAGCATGGCAGCAACGATAAGCGATCAGACCCGCACGTTAAGCCGCCTGCAACAACTGGAGCTGGAGGCGCGCCGGCTGGCGGCGATGCTCGGCCGGGTCCAGGAGCGGACCGATGCCCTCCACGCCCGTCTGCGGCAGAGCGAGGAGCCCATCGGCGACGCCCAGCGGCGGCAACAGGAGCTGCAGAAAAAGTTCCGTGCGC
>JBFYWT010000093.1:0-8320 GCA_041310895.1 Desulfobacteraceae bacterium
GCCGACTTCCGACTGCTCGACCGCCAGGCCCTGAACGAGCTGATGCGCTTCCGGGAGGAGGGACTCTTTCTGCGCGGCCTGACCGAGTGGATCGGGTTTCCCGCCTGTGCCATTCCCTACCAGGCCGGCGAGCGGGCCTGCGGGCAGTCCCGCTACAGCTTCCGCAAAATGGTCAGCCTCGCCTGGAGGGGGGTCAGCTCGTTTTCGATCCTGCCGCTGCGGATCGGGATCATGCTCGGCCTGATCGGAAGCCTCGTCTCGGCGATCGGGGTCTTCTACGCCTTCTTCGGCAAGATTTTCGGCCGGGGCACGGTCCCCGGCTGGGCCTCGACCCTGATGGTGATCTCGCTCCTGTTTTCGCTCTTGTTCCTCTACCTCGGGATCCTCGGCGAATACATCGGCCGCATTGTGATCGAGGTGCGCCGGCGCCCGCGCTTCATCATCGGTGAAACCACGGGCAACCCGCGCCGCGATACCCCGCCCCCCGCCCCATGAAGCGCCCTGCCGCAGCCATCCGGCTGGTCGTGAACGCCGACGATTTAGGCGTATCGGAGCGCGTCAACGCGGGGATCATTCTCGCCCACCGCCGCGGCATCGTCACGGCGGCCTCCCTGATGGCGGTGGGCCGTGCCTTCGCCCAGGCGGTCGAGGGGTGCCGCGCCTTTCCCGCGCTCGACGTCGGTGTGCATTTGACTCTGGTGGCGGAACCCCCCCTGCGGCCGAATTCGTCTCTGCCGGGTCCGGACGGCCGCCTCCCGGCAAGTGCCGGGGCCTTCCTGCGGCGCTGGGCGGCCGGCGGGATCCGGCGGGATGATATCCGTGCCGAGTGCGCAGCGCAGATCGAACGCGTCCTGAACCAGGGCCTGCGCGTGACCCATCTCGACAGCCACCAGCATGTGCACGCCCTGCCGCGATTGGCCGATCTTTGCCTGGATCTCGCCGCGCGCTACGGCATCCCTTTCGTGCGCGTGCCGGTGGAGCAACCGGTAATGGAAGTTCGGCCCGGCCGGCACGATTTGAAACGGATCGCCGGCGCGGCAGCACTCAGCGTTTCCTGGGCGATGGCGCGGCTGGCCGGCGCCAGGCCGCCGGGAGGGCGCTCGTTGAAATTTCTGGGGTTTCTGGACGGCGGGCATCTGAATCGCGGCCGGCTCGAACGGCTGCTGAACCGCCTCCGACCGGGGCGGTCCTATGAGCTGATGTGCCATCCCGGTCTCGCACCGGAGGAGCCGGACCTCCGGCGCTGGGGCTACCACCACGAGGAGGAGCTGGGCGCCCTGACCGACCCTTCGATCCGTGCCGCCATCGCCGCCCGGGGCATCCACCTCTGCCGCTTCGCGGAGCTGACGTGATGGTTGACCCCCCCCATTCCTCCGCTCCACTTGAAAAATTCTACCCCCCTTTGGCAAAGGGGGGTAGGGGGGTCTAAAAGGGGCGGCGGGATTTTTTTAAACCCGATCGGATTTGGAGGGTGGGGCGTCGAGAGGCTTCCGCGCAATAAAGAGGTGGTGACTGACCCAGTTAGCGGAGTGAAGGGACCGCGCCGTCACCATGGAAAGGCCCGCCTCTTCCAGCGCCAGGCGGTAGGTCCCGGGGGATTCGAAGTGCGGCCGCTCCCCCTTGGTGATCCCGAACACCCGCACCGACAAGGCCTCCTGGGCCATGATGGTCCAGTATTTCCAGCGCGGCCGGTCGACCACTTCCTTCATGATCAGCCGCCCCCCAGGCCGCAGCACTCGGACGCAGCCGATCAGGATCTCGTTCCAGACCACACGGCGCACGGTGTAGAGCACATCGACGATGGAGACCGCGTCGAACGCCGAGGCAGGCAGTTCCCCCAGGCCGCGGGTGGAGAACTCGACCCCGGGCGGAGCGCAGCGGCGGGCGACAGCGATCTTGCCCGCATCGTGATCGACGCCATAGAGCTTCAGGCCGCTCCGGGACGGGTCCCGGGCCAGGAGGTTGACGAGCAGGCCGTGGCCGCAGCCCACGTCGAGGGACGCCCCCCGGACCGGGAAGCACTCCAGCAGGGGTGTGAAGGGGCAGGTCAACGCCCGCACCAAGGCGTGCAGACGCGTCGCTGCGGGCTCCCCGCGATAAATGGCCCAGGCGGCCCGAGCGCTACTCATGGCAGGTGAACATCGCCCAATATTGCGCGCCGATGGGCAGGGCCGCCAACGCGCCGTCGATGGTCCGCAAGGGTTTCGCCCGCTGCCAGGCGGGCGGGATGAGATTCACGTAGGCGTGGCGCATGCAGCGGCAAGCGCTCCTCTCGAAAAGACGCCGGACCGTGATGAGCGACAGCAGCCGGGCCTCCTTGTCGAACGGGCAGACCTTCACGAGCAGGCGGGCCAGGGGATTGAAGGGGTTGTGCTCCCAGATCACCAGGCGCGCGCCGGGGCTCATCCGGGCCTGCAGCTCCCTCGCCGTCTGCACCCGTTCAGGCGGCGGGATGTGGTGAAAGACATTGCAGCTGATGATGAAATCGAACCGCTCTCCTGTCGGGAGATCCTGCAGGCGCGGCACGAGGCGCACGCGCTGATCACCTGCAATCCGTTCGGCCTCCCGGAGCGATTCGACCGAGGGCTCGACTCCGAAAAGCCGCAGGCGGCCTTTTTCGAACATCGTCCTCAATGAGTCCGAATCCAGGAGGTACCGGAAGAGGCGGCCGTTGCCGCAGCCGAAGTCCAGGTAGCGGAGCTCACCGCTGCCGGCCCCCTCCCGGATCCAGCGGGCGACGCATTCGGCCTTCTGGCGCACGAACTCATCGCTGCTGACGCCCGGCGGCAGGCTGCGATCGTGGATCCTTTCGTAATCGCGCGCCACCCGGTCGAACACCGTATTGCGCATGCGGGCAGGGCTCCGTAATCGAGGTTGATGAACAGGTCCCCAAGTGAAACCGGGCCGGCGCCTCTACGCTGAGGGGCCGGCCCGTGAGGTCTTCATACCACTGCGGAAACGGCCTGTCAACGCGCCGTCTTGTCCAAATTCTATTGGTTTTCAAATGATTGGAATGCAACGACCCGACCGGAAGGCCTTAAACAGCCTCCGTCCCGCGCTGATTCAGGCAGCCTCCGGAACGCCCCGTGGGCTTTTCGGCCGCGGCCGACGGTTTGACAAGCCGGAGACCGCCCCTTAACTTCTCGCGCAAGCAGTTTAAATAACTATCAACCCAAACCTTAGGACTAACGTGCATGTTTGAAACCCGGGAAGAGGTGTTGGAAAAAGTCTTGGCGATGCCGCGACCGAAGTGTCCGCACTGCGGCGTGGAGATGAACTTGTGGGAGGAGCCGCCGATGCGGACCGGCGACGGGCTGGGTTGGGGCACCCCCTATCTTTTCGTCTGCTTCAACGACGAATGCCCCCTCTATCAATCCGGCTGGAAGCATATTGAAGAGAGCTACGCCCACCGGGCCTCCTACCGCTGCATGAACTACCCGGGCAGCGAGGTGTTCGAGTGCGTTCCCGTTTTCAGCGACATGGGGATGCGCGGGCAGATCGTGGACGACCAGGCCATGGCCGAGCAGGAGGCCGCCAAGGAGGCGATCAAGCGCGGCTTCAACCTCCTGGCCGACTACTATACCACCCGAGAGGGGCCGGCCATCCTGCAGCTCCTGCTCGACCCCCAGCAGCCCGCCCGGGTGCGGCTGAAGGCCGCCGAGATGATCGGGGACATCGGCGAGATCGAGGCCATCGAGCCCCTCCGGAACCTGCGCTTTCCTAACGAGACCATCCAGAAGAAGGTTGACGAGGCCATCGCCAAGATCCACGATCGGCATTTCACGCGCGAGTGCCCGTTCTGCGCTGAAATCATCAAGCGCCGGGCGGGCGTCTGCAAACACTGCGGCAAGGACGTCGCCGGGAAATAGGCTCGGAGCGGAATTCACCCATGCCGACCCGATTGCGTTCCCGGGCGCTGCCTTGCCGTCAGCCCGCCTTCGACCTTCTTTTTAGCACCTCGTGGCGCGGGGTGAGCCCCTTTTTCCGCAAGCAGATTCAGTTTTTGTGGGAGTGGCATCTTGCCGCGATGTCATCGTGGCTGGAAGCCACTCCCACAAGAATAAGATCCAACTTACTTGGAAGCATCGGCCGTCCACGCAGGTGGCTGTTGCTCGGCGCCATTCGGTTGCTGCCGGCCCTGGGGCTGGCCCTGTTTATCGCCTCGGCCGCGGAAGCAGAGATCGATTTCCCCGGTCTGATGATCGAGAAGGTGGCGGCCGCCGTGGCCGGCCAGCAGATGATTTGCCGCGGCGAGCTTATCTGCGGGATCGCCGAGCTGCCGCGCTTTTATGCGCAGCGTGGGTACCGGGCGGCATGGCATGCGGCCGACGGCTCATTTGCGGCGGCCGAAACGCTCCTGCGGGAGATCGAACGCGCCGAGGAGGACGGCCTCGATCCTCAGGCCTACCACCTCCAGGCCCTTCGGGTGCTTTTGGAAACAGTCCGGCGCGAACAGGCGTCCGGCAATTCAGCGGATGGCTCCCTGCGGGTGGATCTCGATTTCCTGCTCACGGACGCCTTCCTGCTCCTGGGATCCCACCTGCGGGCCGGTCGGGTCAACCCGCAGACCCTGCATACCGAGTGGGTGGTCCAATTGGACCCGGAGGTCGATTTCGCCAAGATCCTTCAGTATGCACTCGAATCCGGAGGCATCAGTGCAGCCCTTGAGAGGCTGCGCCCGGCTCACCCCGAATACGGGGCCCTCAAACGCGTTCTGGTCGATTACCGCGGTCTCGCGGCGGCGGGCGAGCGGCCGCCCTTGCCGCCCGCTGCGCGATGGGAACCGGGAGATACCGGTGAGATTGCCGGGCGTCTGCGCGAGCGGCTGATCGCATCGGGCGATCTCACGCCCGCCGCCGGCGGCGCTGACCCCGGCCTTGAGCTGGTGGAAGGCCTGCGCCGGTTCCAGGCCCGGCACGGCCTGGAGATGGACGGCCGCATGGGGGCCCAGAGCCTTCAGGCCCTCAATGTGCCGATCGGCGAACGGGTGCGCCAGATCGAGCTCAACCTGGAGCGCTGGCGCTGGCTTCCTCCGGATCTCGGCGCGCGCCATATCCGGGTCGACGTGCCGCATTTCGACCTCTCGGTCATCGAGGAGGGGGAGAACGTGATGCGCATGCGGGTCGTGGTGGGGCGCCACTACCGGCGCACCCCGGTGTTCAGCAGCCTGATGGACCACCTGGTCTTCAACCCGGACTGGACCATCCCGCCGCGCATCGCCGTTCAGGACATCCTGCCCAAGGTCCGCAAGGAGCCCGGCTACCTGCGCCGCGAAAACATCCGCGTCTTTGAGGGCTGGGGCCGCGAGGCGGCCGAGCTCGACCCGGATGCGATCGACTGGGGCGGGGTGCCGGCTGCGAATTTTCGCTACAAGCTCAGGAAAGACCCCGGCCCCAAAAACGACCTGGGGTGGGTCAAGTTCATGTTTCCGAACAATTTCAACGTCTACCTGCACGACACCCCTTCAAGGCGGCTCTTCGAACGCAGCATGCGCGGGTTCAGTTCGGGGTGCATCCGCATCGAAAAACCGCTTGAGCTCGCCGCCTTCGTTCTGCGGGATTCGCCCGCCTGGACCACCGACGCCGTGATGGCCGCCGTCGATTCCGGTGAGATGCGCACGGTAACCCTGCCCCGCAAAATTCCCGTGCACCTGATCTACATGACAGCCGCGGTGGGCGCGGAGGGCCGGGTGGAGTTTCGGCCGGATATCTACCAGCGCGACCCCGTACTCGACCGCGCGCTGAGGGCGAAGCCGCCAAGATCGCCTGAATAGTAACGAGTAACGAGCAATGCGCAACGAGTAAAAAAAGAGGTAATCAGCTTTACACGCCGCCTGCAGCGGCGGTTTATCAGCAAGTGAGTTCAGATGTGGTGGGGGTGGCTCCCGGCCTTCGCAGCCAGGCTGCTTCGGCGGAGGTGGCTCCATCTACGATCCGATCGCGGTCCCGTTCTGGCGGGACTACCACAAAAAGAAAGCCTAATTTACTTGGAAAGGTGACGAGCGAAAGCTACCAGGTGCGCACGCGGCCGACGTCGAGGTGCACAAAGTCAGATTGCGGATAATACCCGACCCCGCCCGCCGCCTGCGACCGGGCAATTCCTCCCAGATCACAGGTATGTACTCCGGGCACGCGGATGTCGATGGCCTTCCCGTATACGTGCAGGCTTTGGGAGGCGACGCCGCGGTTGCGGCGGTGAAGGGTGGCGTTGGTCTCGGCCGAGCGGTATCCCGAGATGACGTGAAACGGGCGGGAGTCCCCCAGCCGGAGGGAAAGGGTGTAAAGCAGATCGAGCAGCCCCCCGTCGATGGGGTGGATCTCCCCGCTGCGATGGTCCCTCAGAATGTGGTAGATCGCCCGGAGGGCCTTCGGCTCGTAGCAGCCCGAGTGAAAGTAGCAGGCTTCGAGCGACTCCCCGGTGTGGGTGTTGAAAAAGGATAGCCGGCGTTCGGGTGGATTTTTTTTCTGAAGGGCGGCCGACACTGGGCGCGGCAGAAGGCAGACGGACGCCGCCAGCAGCCCCAGTCGTAAGAACCGGCGGCGGTGAATGGGTTCAGCGGCGCGGCAGTGGTCCGTTAGGTGCTCAGCTGTCGGCAAAACGCGCTTCAACCTCCAGTAATACTTAATTTTATCTTAATTCGGGCAGACTGTCAAACCTCCCCGCCACGCCGGGCCGCATTGACCCGTTCGCGATCATAGGTCCGGAATATCAAGCTCTCCCGCAACCGCCGCTCCGGTGGCAATGGGCTGAAATCGAGCGGTACGGATTGAATCTGCGCCCTGGTGGGGATGGCAGCGAGGCCCTCGCCGAGGAGCCTGCCCGTGAGCGTGTCGAACACCAGCGCATTCTTCCCGTCCGAAACGACTGATAGGGGGATCTGAAAGCGGTCCAAAAGGCGCGCGGCCGCCACGATCTCGCGCTCGCAGGAGCCAAGCGATCCGGCCGGGCACCTGAACGCCATCACCCGCTGCCCGCCCACCGCCACCACCAGGTCGACGCCCGAACGGTAGACCTGCCCATCGACCTCCATCTCGATCGGGACCTCGACCTCGATCTCCCCCCGGTTGAAACCTTTCTGCTTCACGAGCAGGCGCTCGACGGCCTGGCGGTTTTCCTCGGCCCCGATGTTGGGGACCGGTTTTCCGGTGACAAAATCGACAAGACTGTCGAAAGGTTTAAGGCGGGCCGGCATTTTCGATTCTCCGCATCACTCCTCCGCGCGTCGGGGACGCACGGGTTGTTCGCCGCCGGCCCGGGGTCGCTTCGCGCCCGAAATCTTCAGGCGCCGGGCGTCGGTCCAGAGGCCCTCGAGGTCGTAGAACTGGCGAACCGACTCGAAAAAGACGTGGATGATCACGTAGCCGTAGTCCAGGAGCGCCCACTGGCCCTCTTTGGCGCCTTCCGCGCTGAGCGGCTTGATCTTCTGTTTGCGCAGCTCGCGTTCGACGTGTTCGGCAATGGCACTCACCTGGCGGTTGGAACGCCCGCTGCAGATGATGAAGGCATCGGCGATCGACGTGAGCCCCCGCACGTCCAGCACCGCCACGTCGACGGCCTTCTTGTTTAGTACCGCATCGATGAACGGGGCGAGGGTTGTTTCTATCACCTCGGTCATGCGTAGAGTCCTTTGGCGTAAATGTGCTCGACCACGGCAGCCGGCGCCAGGTAGCGGATCGAGCGGCCGGCGCGCACCAGCTCCCGGATCCGGGTGCTGGAGATGTCGAGCGCGGTGACATGCTGAACCGTCACCGGCTTGAAGCTCCCGGCCAGGAAGCCCTCCGGGGCCTCCTCGACCGGCTCGCCGGGAACGATGGCGCTCAGCACCTGCGCCACCTGAGCCCGATCGCTTCCGCCCGCCACTGCGTGGGACCCGGGGCGGGACATGACGATCACCGGCACAAGCGCTAGAATCTGTCGAAACGATTTCCAGGTCTCGATTTCACGAAAGGCGTCCAGCCCCATGATGAGGGCGATTTCGGCCCCGGGCATGGCGTCGCGGAAGTGCTGAACCGTATCGATAGTGTAGGAAGGCCCCGGTCGGCGAATTTCGACTTCCGACACCGTCAACCCCGATCCGCTGCCGATCGCAAGCTCAAGCATCCGCAGACGCTCTTCGGCGGCGGCCCACCCGCCCCGCCCCTTGTGCGGGGGCACGGCGACCGGGATGAGGGCCACCTGGTCCAACCCGCAGGCCTCCTTCACCTCCAGTGCCGAGCGCAGGTGGCCGAAATGGACCGGGTCGAAAGTCCCGCCGAATAAACCGATGCGCATGGGTTTTCCCGTTTAAAATCAAGCGGTCGGCAGAGGGTCGGCCGGTCGC
>JBFYWT010000094.1:0-4181 GCA_041310895.1 Desulfobacteraceae bacterium
GTCGGGTAAAAATGAACTTAATTCTTTATATGGTATGAGCTATTGCCGACGGCCGGGTTGAAATCGGCGTACTGAACCGAACCGAATGCATATTTCTTTGTCGGTGTGAGTTCAGCAGTAGCTCGATCCGTCCCAGCATTGGGTGCAGACCTTTTCCCGCGGAAGGCCGATGGCGGCGACCAGGTCCTCCAGCCGCTGGTACTTCAGCGTGGTCAACCGCAGTCGCTGGCGGATGATCTCGATCATGGCGAGGTTCGACTCGGAGCCGTCCTGCGCGAAGGCCGCGAGGTCTGCGGGCCCGCCGCCTCCGAGCTCCTTTATGGCTCGGCGGCCGGCCAGGTCCAGGGTGGACCGCGAGGTTGAGAAGTTGAGGAACTCACAGGGGTAGATCAGAGTGGGGCAGGCCGGGCGCATGTGGACTTCGCAGGCCCCGCAGTCATACAGGATCTGGATCGTGTCCTGGAGCTGGGTGCCGCGCACGATCGAATCCTCACAGAAAAGCAGCCGCTGCCCCTCGATCAGGCGGCGTACGGGAATCAGCTTCATCTTCGCCACCAGATCGCGCAGCTTCTGGTCCTGGGGCATGAAGCTGCGCGGCCAGGTGGGGGTGTATTTGACGAAGGGCCGGCGATAGGGAATCTTCTTCTCATTGGCGTAGCCGATGGCATGCCCGATCCCGGAGTCCGGGATCCCGGCGACGCAGTCGACCGGGGTGTCGTCCCGGCGCGCCAGTGCGGCGCCGCAGGCGTTGCGCACCGCCTCCACGTTGATGCCTTCATACTCCGAGGCCGGGTAGCCGTAGTAGACCCAGAGAAAGGCGCAGATCTGCATCTTGGGCCCCGGGGGGACGCGCTGCTCCCAGCCCTCGGCCGTGATGAGAACCACCTCCCCCGGCCCCAGGAAATGCTCGGTGTGGAAGCCCAGGTTGGGGAAGGCGCAGGATTCCGAGCTCACGGCCAAGGCCCCCGCGCGGCGCCCGATGACGAGCGGGGTGCGCCCGAGCCGGTCGCGCGCGGCATAGACCCCTTCGTCCGTCAGGAGCAACAGGGAACAGGAGCCGCAGATCGCGGCCTGGGCCCGGCCGATTCCCTCCTCGAACCCGCCCGCCTCGCAAATCAGCTCGGCCGTCATCTCCGTCGGGGTGATGGCGCCGCCCGAGGTGTCCGTGAAAACGCGGCGGCGGGCGTAGGCTTCCCGGACGAGCTCCTCCAGGTTGCGGATCTTGCCGACGGTGACGATGCCGAAGGTGCCCAGGTGGGAGCCGATCACGAGCGGCTGCGGGTCGGTGTCGCTGATCGTGCCGATTCCGCTCCTGCCTCGGAAGCGGGCGACATCGGCTTCGAACTTGGTGCGGAAGTAGTTGTTCTCGATGTTATGGATCGAGCGCTGGATCCCGTGCGAGTTCATCACGGCCATCCCGCCCCGCCGGGTGCCCAGGTGGGAGTGGTAGTCGGTCCCGTAGAACAGGTCCGACACGCAATCTTCCTTCGACACGATCCCGAATACGCCGCCCATGGATGCTCCTCATGGTTCAAGGTTAAGGAAGGTTCAGCGGTTGAGTTCTCCCTGCCAGGCAGCCGGTGAAGTTTTTCAACCGTGAACCGTGAACCATTCAACCCTTTAACCTTTGTTTATCGTATATCCTCATGGTAGTGCTGGAGCGAGCGCACTTTGGGACGGCCCTCGCGGCGCGCGGCGATCCCCTTGGCTGCGGCGATGGCCGCCGCGGTGGTGGTGATGTAGGGGATTTTGTACTTGACGGCCGCGCGGCGGATGTTGGAGCTGTCGGTGGCGCCTCTCCGGCCGCTCGGGGTGTTCACGAGCAGGTGGACCTGGCCGTTGGCCATGACGTCGACCAGGTTGGGCCGCCCACTCCCGATCTTGAAGACCGGCACGGCCTCGATGCCGATCTCCTTCAGAAAGCGGTGGGTCCCCTCGGTGGCCATGAGCTGAAAGCCGAGATCCCGGAAGCGGCGCGCCGGCTCGATGGCAGCGTTCTTGTCGCGGTCGGCGATGGTGAAAAGGACCGTGCCCTCGAGCGGCAGCCGCGTCTGGGTGGCCTCCTGGGCCTTGAAGAAAGCCCGGCCGAACGAATAGGAGATCCCCAGCACCTCGCCGGTCGAGCGCATCTCCGGGCCGAGCACCGGGTCGACCTCGGGGAACATGTTGAAGGGGAAGACCGCCTCCTTGACCCCGTAGTGTAGGATGCGTCGCTCCTCGAGCCCGAGCTCCGCAAGGCGGCGGCCCAGGACCACCTGGGTCGCGGTGCGCGCCATGGAGAGCCCGCAGACCTTGGAGACGATCGGCACGGTGCGCGACGCGCGGGGGTTGGCTTCCAGCACGTAGACCGTGTTCTCGTAGATGGCATACTGGATGTTCATCAGGCCAACGACCCTTAGCTCGACGGCGATCCGCCGGGTGTACTCGCGGATGGTGTCGATGTGCTTGGGGGCGAGGCTGATCGGCGGGATGACGCAGGCCGAGTCCCCGGAGTGGATCCCGGCCAGCTCGATATGCTCCATCACTGCCGGCACGAAGGCGTCCTGCCCGTCGGCGATGGCGTCGGCCTCGGCCTCGATGGCGTTGTCCAGAAACTTGTCGATCAGGATGGGGCGCTCCGGCGAGAGCTCGACGGCGGCCGTGACGTAGCGCTCGAGCATCGTCGCATCGTGGACCACCTCCATGCCCCGGCCCCCGAGGACATAGGAAGGCCGTACCATGAGGGGGTATCCGATCCGGTCGGCGACCGCGAGCGCCTCGGCCGCGGAGCCGGCCATGCCCGACTCGGGCATGGGGATGCTCAGCCGGCGCATGATCTCGCGGAAGTGGTCGCGGTCCTCGGCCAGGTCGATGGCGTCCGGCGATGTGCCCAGAATGCGCACGCCGGCTTCGGCCAGCTCGCGGGCGATATTGAGCGGGGTCTGGCCGCCGAACTGGACGATCACCCCCTCGGGGGCCTCTTTTTCGTAGATCCCGAGGACGTCTTCCACCGTCAGGGGTTCGAAGTAGAGCTTGTCCGAAGTGTCGTAGTCGGTGGAGACGGTCTCGGGGTTGCAGTTGACCATGATGGATTCGAAGCCCGCCTCGCGGATGGCGTAGGCCGCGTGCACGCAGCAGTAGTCGAACTCGATCCCTTGGCCGATGCGGTTGGGGCCGCCGCCCAGCACCATGATCTTTTTGCGGGTGCTGACCGGCACCCGGTCGGGGGCGTTGTAGGTCGAATAGTAATACGCGGCGTTCTCCACCCCGCTGACCGGCACCGGCGCCCAGGATTGGACCACGCCGATCTGCTTGCGCCGTTGGCGGATCTCGCTTTCCGGAAGGGCGAGCAGGCGGGCAAGATAGCGGTCGGAGAAGCCGTCCTTTTTGGCGCGTTCGAGCAGGGCATCGGGCAGCTTGCCCCCGCGGCAGGCGAGGATCTCCTCCTCCAGCGCCACCAGCTCCTGCATCTGACGGATGAACCATGGCTTGATGTGGGTGAGGCGGTAGAGGGTATCGACGTCGGCCCCCTTGCGCAGCGCTTCGTACAGGATGAACTGGCGCTCGCTCGTGGGGACGGAGAGAAGCTCCAGCAGCCGATCGAGGGGCAGGTCGTAGAAGTTGCGGGCGAAGCCCAGTCCGTAGCGGTTGGTCTCCAGGCTTCTGATCGCCTTCTGCAGGGCCTCCTTGTAGTGTTGGCCCAGGCTCATCACCTCGCCCACCGCGCGCATCTGAGTGCCGAGCCGATCCTCGATGCCCTTGAACTTCTCGAAGGCCCAGCGCGCGAATTTGACCACCACGTAATCTCCGGAGGGAGTGTAGCGGTCGAGCGTGCCGTCGCGCCAGTAGGGGATCTCGGCGAGGGTGAGCCCCCCGGCGAGAAGGGCCGACACGCGCGCGATGGGAAAGCCGGTGGCCTTGGAGGCGAGCGCCGAGGAGCGGGAGGTGCGCGGGTTGATCTCGATCACGACCACGCGCCCGGTCTCAGGGTCGTGGGCGAACTGCACGTTCGTGCCGCCGATCACGCGGATGGCCTCGACGATGCGGTAGGCTTGGTCCTGCAGCCGCGCCTGCAGCTCGGGCGAGATGGTCAGCATCGGCGCCACACAGAACGAGTCGCCCGTGTGCACGCCCATGGCGTCGACGTTCTCGATGAAGCACACGGTGATCATCTGGTTCTTGGAGTCGCGGACCACTTCCAG
>JBFYWT010000099.1:0-6291 GCA_041310895.1 Desulfobacteraceae bacterium
ATTCCGTCGCTCAGTATGTCTTTTCGGCCATCCTGCACGTGTGGCACAACATCGCCGTCCACGACGCCGCGGTCAAAAACGGGGCCTGGGGCCGCCAGCCGGACTGGTCGTTCTGGAAAACCCCGCTGGTCGAGCTGCGCGGCAAGCGCTTGGGGATCGTGGGGTTCGGGCGCATCGGACGGCGGGTGGGGGAACTCGCGCATGCGTTCGGGATGGAGGTGATGGCCTGCGACACCCTGCGGCGCTCGGAGCCCGCCTATTCGCCCTTCCGCTGGGCCGGGCTGGAGGAGCTCTTCACCGCGAGCGATGTCGTGAGTGTGCACTGCCCGCTCACAGCCGAGAACCGGGGGTTCATCAACCGCACCCTGATCGGCCGCATGCAGCCGACGGCCCTTCTGATCAACGCCTCCCGCGGGCAGCTTGCCAACGAGCAGGACCTGGCGGCGGCACTCAACCTGGGGGTCATCGCCGGGGCGGTGCTGGACGTGGTCGCGGAGGAGCCGATCCGGCCGGAGAACCCGCTGCTGACCGCCCGCAACGTCCTGATCACCCCGCATCTCGCCTGGGCCACGCGGGAGGCTCGGCAGCGGCTCATGACCACCACGGTCGCAAACGTGCGCGCCTTTTTGGAAGGCCGGCCGCAAAACGTGGTCAACCGCCACTGCCTGCCGGAGAGGGTGTAACAGATAATTGAAAACCAGCGCCTGAGGCTGTGCGCCGTCTTTGTGCCGCGGTTGGTAATACTCGCCTATTCTCCAACGGCGGGTTTTGACGCAAAGCGCCCCTTGGTCGGGAGGCCGGTTCTGCTCGTGTGGGGGAGGCTCCCAGCCACGACGGCATCGCGGCAAGATGCCGCTCCCACAGAAATGAACCCCAACTTACCTGAAAGCAGCTCCGAATCGCCGCACGCCGCGGCTGACCGCCTGCTGCTTGTTTCGCATTCACCTTTCAGGCGCGCTCCTCCGTGCGGTCCGTCGCCGGGGGCGGTGCGGGGGTCAGCCGGCAAAGCCGCGCGTAGAGATCGGGGGAGAGGTCAACCTCCGCGGCCGCAAGCGCGGGCTCGAGCTGCTCGAGGCTGCGGGCGCCGATGATGGGGCAGCTCACCGCCGGGTGGCGGGCCGCCCAGGCGACGGCCAGGCTTACCGGGGAGATTCCCGCCTCCGCCGCTAATGCGTTCAAGCGATCGGCGGCCTCGAACATCCAGCCATCGGCGTAGCGGCGCGTGTACATCGGGTTTTCGGCCAGCCGCCCGGAGCCCGGCGCCGGCGCGGGCCCGTATTTTCCGGTGAGCAGCCCCCCGCCGAGCGGGCTGTAGGTCATGACCCCCATCCCGGTCTCGAGCGCCAACGGCAGAAGCTCGACCTCCGCCTGGCGCTTGACGATGCTGTACATGGGCTGCATGACCCGGATCGGGCTCAGTCCGCAAAGGGCGCTGGTACCGAGGGCCCGGGCGATCTGCCAGGCCGCCCAGTTGCTGACCCCCAGATACCTCACCTTGCCCTGCTGGATCAGCGCGTCGAAGGCCCGCAGGCTCTCTTCGACCGGGACCCGGGCATCGAAGCGGTGGGCGAAATAGATGTCGATCCAGTCGGCGCCGAGCCGCCGCAGGCTATCGTCGCACGCCTGGAGGATGTGGCGCCGCGAGAGCCCCTGGCGGTTGGGATCCTGGCCCATGACGCCGCCAACCTTGGTGGTGAGGATGAGCTCGGGGCGCTCGGATGCGATCACCCCCCCCAGGATCCGCTCGGACTCCCCGTTCGCATAGACATTGGCGCAGTCGACGAAATTGATGCCGGCCTCCCGGCAGCGCCGGTAGATCGCCGCACTCGCCTCCCGGTCGGCCTCCTTCCCGAAGGTCATGGTTCCAAGGCAGAGCTGTGAGACTTTGAGCCCGGTGGTTCCCAGATCGACGTACTTCATCCGCACCCTCCCCTTCCCTGAATCAGGCGACGCCCTTCTTTCTTAAGAAAACGATTCGGTCCATGAACGCCTGGACCCGGCTCTCCTCCACGAGGTGCTCCCCCCGGCCGTCCTTTTTGAAATAGCTGCCGACAATGAACCCATCCGCCCGGGCAAAAACCCGGTGGATGTTCTCCGGGGTGACCCCGCTGCCGATGAGAAGCGGCAGGCGCGTGTGAGCACCCACCAGCTCCACGTCCCCGGCCTGGGTCTCAGCCCCGGTGAGCTCGCCGGAGACGATGATAGCGTCCGCCAGGCCGCGTTCGGCCAGGTCCCGGGTCTCCGCCGCCAGACCGCGGTCGGCGAGCGGCGCGGCGTGCTTGACGCCGACGTCGGCGAAGATCAGGACGTTGGATCGCAGGGCCGCCCGCAGCCGCAACGTTTCATGGCTCACCCCTTGGATGACCCCCTGCTCGGAGACCACCGCCCCCATGTGGACGTTGACCCGAATGAAGTGGGCCTCGGCGGCCGCGGCGACGGCGAGGGCCGCGAGCGCGTCGTTGCGCAGGGCGTTCACCCCCACGGGCACACCCGAGGCCTTCACGACCTCACGCGTGACCGCGGCCAGGGCCGCCGCCGTCTCCGCCGGGACGCGCCCCGGGTAAAACGGCTTGTCGCGAAAATTCTCGACGATCAGAGCCTCCACCCCCTGCCGCTTGAAAATCTCGACGTCGGCAAGCGCCGTGTCGTAGACCGGCCCCATGCGGCCGTCGTACGCGGGCGCCCCCGGCAGCGGCAGGAGGTGCACGCAGGCAATCACCGGTTTTCTCCGGCCGAAAAGCTCCTGAAATCCCATTGGTTTCTCCCTCCCGGATTCTGTTCCGGCCTCAGGAAATCTGAAAAACGGGTGCGGTGATAAGGCTCACAACCCGTTGTCGCTGGGCTGACCCAGGCGCAGGGGGCCTCCGCGGGCCGTGGGCCAAGGCAGGCAATTGCCGGCCGAGCCGGGAACGGTGAAAACGTCCATGCCGTGGTCGAAGGTCTGCACGAATATCTCCAATTGGCCGTCGCCGTCGAGATCACCCACCGCCGGGGCGGCCGGCGCCCCGTTGCCGTTGCCGTTGTATCCCGGACCGGGCAGGGCGATGTCGTGCAACCGCCGGCCGTCCGCTCCCAGGATGATCAGGCGACCGGAGTCCTGAACCGCCGGTGCACCGTAGGTGGTGAAAACAACTTCCGGCGAGCCGTCCTGGTTCAGGTCCGCCACGACCGGCTCCGAGGCATACATGACCGCCTGGCCGTGGGTGTAGTTGTAGCGCCACAGCTCGCCGGCCTGAGCCGTGAAGGCCCGCATGACGCCGTCATTGAGTGAAACAACGATCTCCGGGGCGGAATCCCCTTGGAGGTTAACGGCCGCGGCGGCCGGAACGCCCGCCGGAGGATACCAGCCGGAGACTGATATGGGCGCTCCGCCCCGCGGCAGATCCTCCCAGCCGGCCTTGCGCATGGCCGAGCGGCTGCCGTCGCCGTGTGCCCCCTCCAGCACCATCAGGGCATAGGCCTGGGTCTCATAGGGCACGTTGAATTCGACGTTGGGAACCCCCAACACCTCGTTGCGGCCGTCCCCGTCGATGTCCACGATGGTGGGCGGCGAGGCCGTCCACTGCAGCCATTCCTGGGCGCTGGGATGCGGCCAGGTTCCGGCGTGCCGGTGGTAATGGTTTTCCTCGACCGTGGCGTCTTCCCAGCGAATGAACTGACCCCAGGTCAGCCGTTGCCCGAAATAGCGGCTGTCCCGGTTGGTAAACCAGGAGGAGGCGTTGATCGCGACCCCGTCCGGATCAAAGGCCTGGATGTGGTGGTTGTCGTAGGTGACGATGATCTCCAGATCCGGATCATCGTCGATGTCGCCGATGCCGACGTTGAGGCCGTAGCAACCGTAGCCGCTGTGTCCCGTCCCGTTGCGGTCGGCATCCCCGCCCTCACCGCTGAGGTTGTTGTAGCGGGGCCAGGCCGGGTAGCTCAGTCCGGGAGGCTGAAAGAGGCTGCCGTCGGCGGCAAAGACAAATACCTGCGCCCCGTCGCTCCGGGTCTGGGTGGTGGTGGCCACCACCTCGATCCGCCCATCGCGGTTGAGATCGGCGGCCGCCAGCCCCCTCACCTCCGGGGATTCGCCGGCCGAGGTCGTGTCCGCCGGCCAGCCGGTTTTCAAGACCAGCCGTTGGTTGCTCCATTCATAAGCGTAAACTTCATGGCGCGCACCGAAGACCACTTCGGGCACGCCGTCGCCTTCGAGATCCACCACCACATGAGGGGCATACACGCGCCCGCCGTTGTGGTCGACACGGTCGAGCAGCTGCCCCTGGCGGTTGAAGACATAAATCGAGTAATACGCAGCGATCAGCTCGTTCTGACCGTCCCCGTCCAGGTCCGCCACCACCGGCGACGCGTACCAGCCGGTCTGCCCGGTCAACCTCATGCGGAACACCGGCGCCTGGAACTCGCCCGCGCTCTGAGCAGCGCTGCAAACGGGATTGCGCACCCCTCCGGTGGCATTGCCCGTGGGCGGAGGTGAATCCCCGCTCCCTCCGGAATCCGTCCCGCCGCCGCCCCCGCCGCAGCCGAAGGTCACGGCCGAGAGAACCATCACCCCTAATCCGAAAACCAACCGCTTCAGTCGCTTCATGTCGAAATGAGGACTCCGATACGTTGAACCCGTTAAAAACCCCATCGGCGGGGTGGTCCTGGGGAGCGCCGAGCGCAGGGCTGGCATACGCCGGTATTCAGGCTTTTTTTACCCCAGGCCCTCTGTCCCATGCGCTCTGCCAATCTACTGGCACCGGCCCCGCAGGTCGATCGGCCAGATGTCGACGACCTTCCCGGAACGGGTGATGTAGAAATGATCGAAGAGGTTGACCGTGGGGTCGCAGTGCGAGACAACGAGCTCCAGCACCTGCCCGAGCTCGGGCAAGAGCGCCCCGCGTCCGGCGGCGCTGAACTTGCCGTATTCATCCCCGAACCAGTCGTAATGGAGCTTGGGGAATTCCGGGTTCAGCACCCGGGGCCGGCCGCCGTCCCGGTAAAGCGCCTTCAACCCCGCATCGACCGTCACCTGCCGCCCGTGGCCCACCCCCACCACCGTGGTCAAAAGGGTCAAGGCCGGGCGGTAGTCGGAGCATTCGGCCCCGTCCTCGCACTCGATCGCCATGTACTGGGCGTCCATGAGTGCATAGGAGCCGGCCTGGAGCTCGGTCAGCTCGGGCACGGCCAGATCGGTCGTGGCCGTACCGGTGCCGGAGGCGCTGAAGATCGTGCACCCCTCGTCGCGGCGCTGCAGCTCGCGGAAGACGGCCGCCGCCTGCTTCAACGCCTTGAGGGAGGCCGCCCGCCGGTCAACATAGCGGGGAATGTGCTGAACGTGGCCCGCATAGGCCTGGATCCCCCTAAGCCAGAGGCTGCGGCCGGCCATGACGCGGTTCACCAGGTCCATGGCCTTGCCCGGGGCCACCCCGGTGCGGTGGTGGCCGACATCCAGGTCCACCAGCACGTCCAGCCGCAAGCCGCTTCCGGCCAGCTGTTTTTCCAAAAGCGCCACCCCGGCGGGGTGGTCCACGACCGCCATCAGGGAGCGGGTCTTGCGCAAAAGCGATTTGAGGCGCGCCGCCTTGGCCGGGGTTGCGGCCGCGCCGGTGATGAGCACCCCCTCGATCCCGGCGGCCACGAGCGCCTCGGCCTCTGAGATCTTGGCGGCGCAGATGCCGACGGCGCCCGCCGCGAGCTGCATCTTGGCCAGCATCGAGCATTTATGGGTCTTGGCGTGCGGTCTGAGCGCCTTGCCGGCGGCGGCCACGCGCGCCTGCATGATCTGCAGGTTCTCGTCCAGAAGATCCAGATCGATCGTCAGGCAGGGGGTGTCCAGCTCCCATTTGCTGCGGCCCTTCGGGTCCATGTTCGCTTCCCTCCTCGACGGCCTTGCGCCGCCGGGTCACAGTCCCTTCTTCTCGAAAAACACGAAAACAAGAATGAAGACCACCCCCACCACCGGGATCACGACCCAGGGGCTTATTCCCAGGACACCGGGCAGGGTGATCTTGCCGAAGTTCCCCCAGGCCAGCAGATTTTTCTGCAGATGGGCGTAGGCTTCCGCGTAGAGGGCCGCACCGGCGACCATCCCGGCGATCGCCCAGAGCGCGTGCCAGCGCCCCTCGCCCACGGCCCCGACCGATGTTCCGGGGCAGAAGCCCATGACGGCCCAGCCCGCACCGAACAGGGCCCCGCCGACGATCAGGGCCCCGAGCAGGGTCGGCTTGGGGCTCAACTTGACGATCTCCATCGACACCAGGAGATAGATGCCGATCATCCCCACCAGAATGGCCGACATCATGAATTTCA
>JBFYWT010000122.1:0-21929 GCA_041310895.1 Desulfobacteraceae bacterium
GCGGGCGGTCTGTTTGCGGCTGGCGTAGCAGCAGTGGTAGCGCCGCTGGTAGTCGAGCCCGGTGCGGCCGTGCACCATGAGCTCGGCCCAGGCGCGATAGATGTCGATGTCGGCCGTGTAGTTGAACATATCGGTCGTGTAGCCGCCCGGCGGCCGCATGTTGACCTCGAGCGCCACGTAGCTTTCGTCGGCGGTTCGGAAGAACTCCATGTGAAAGAACCGCTCCCGGACCTCGAACTGCGCGAGGCAGTTGCGGCCGATCCGCTCGAGCTCCGCCGGGATCTCCCGCAGGGAGTAATAGTAGATGTGCCGCGCCTCGTTGACGGTTTCCATGATGCCCTGGCTGAAGACATGGGCGGTCATGAAGAGCGGGTTGCCGGCGGCGTCCGCAAGCCCGTCGAAGGAGTGGATGGTGCCGGAGATGAACTCCTCGAGGATGTAGTCCACGGCCGGTTTTGCGCTGAAAAAGGCCTCGAGGTCGCGGTCGGAGTTGATGCGGAAGGTGTGCAACGCGCCCACCCCGATGTCGGGCTTGGCGATGAGGGGGTAGCCGGCTTCGGCCGCCAGGGCGCTCGCATCGGCGCTGGTGTGAGCCACCCGGCCGCGGGCCACCCGCACCCCGGCCCGCCGGAAGTGTTCCTTCATCTTCGATTTGCGGCGAATGGCATCGATTCCCGCCTGGCGCACGCCGGGGATGTTGAAATCATCCCGGATGCGGGCCTCGGTGCCGAGCCAGTACTCGTTCAAGGACTCGAAGCGGTCGATTTTGCCGTAGCGATGGGTGAAGTACCCGCAGGCCCGGATGAGGGCGTCGGTGTCGTGCATGTCGGGGACGCGGTAGTACTCCGTCAGCGCCGCGCGCAGCTCATCGGAGAGGCTCTCGTACGGCGCATCGCCGATGCCGAGCGCGTTGGCCCCCGCCTGCCGGATCTGGGACCAGAAGCGCCGGTAGTGCGGGGGAAAATGGGGCGAGAGCAGCACGATGTTGCGGTTCATGCGGGTGCACCTGTCTGTCGCACGGCGGCGGCGATGGCGGGGAGGTCGGATTCGGTCGCGGTGCGGAAGAGATAGCGCACCCGGCCCATGATGTCCTGATAGACCGCCGGGTTTTCGGCCACCTCCACCAGGAGCGGCCCGTAGCGGGCGAGGATCTCCCCGTGGGAGAGGGTGTAGGCCTTGTCTTTGCGGCCCACGTAGGCGACCGCGTATTTCTTCTCCCGCGGCAGCTCGACGGGCCGCCCCATGACCATGCAGGCCCAGGCCCGGTAGAGGTCGCCGTCCACGCTGAAGTTCATCATGTCCAGGATGGCCCCGCCGGGGGGGCGGCTGTTGATCTCCATCGGGATGAATGCGCCGTTGCGCGCGAAAAACTCGAAGTGGAAGAATTTGCGGCGGATGCCGAAGGCTGTAACCAGAGCGGCTCCGATGGGCCGCAGCTCCTCCGGGATGCGGCGGGTGACGTAAAAAAAGGTGTCGGTGCCCCGGGTGTACTCGATCAGCCCTTCGCCGTAGACCAGGGTGTTGTCGAAGAGGACCCGCCCCTCCCGATCCGTGAGCCCGTCGTAGGTGACGATCGGGGCATCGATGAACTCCTCGAGCAGGTAGGCCGGGGCCAGATCCGCGAACAGCAACCGGAGCTGCTCGGGAGCCTCCACGCGATAGGTACCCCCGGCGCCCACCCCTTCGTCCGGCTTCAGAATCACCGGGTAGCCGATCGCATCGGCCAACCGCAGGGCGTCGTCCAGGTCGGCGACCCCTTCGCCGCGGGCAACCGGCAGGCCGATGCTCCGAAAGACCCGCTTCATGAGCGATTTTTTCTTGATCGATTCGATCTCCTGGAGGCAGATCCCGGGAATGCCGAAGCGCTCGTTGATGGTCGCCTCCAGCCGCAGCCAGTTCTCATTGTGCGACTCCACCAGGTCGAAGGCCCCTTCGAAGCCCAGGGCGTGCTTGGCTTCCAGCAGCTCTTCGACCGCGCGTACCGCGTGCCGCCAGTTTTTAAGATCGGTACGCACATACCAGCGGATCCAGGAGCGCAGGTCGGGGGGCATGGAAAAGAACTCGGTCTCCCCGATGGCCCAGACCCGGGCGCCCAACGCATGGGCGTGGCGGATGAAGTGGGTGTAGTTGGGCGGAAACTCGGGTGAAATGTAAAGAATGTCCATAAACTTCATCACCGGCGGCGGGCGTTCACGTCGACATCAACGCGCCATGCTAGAACTGGTTTAAAAACCTCGGATCACGGTTGCGGGCAAGGCGCAGGTCGAATCGAAAGCGCAGCAACCGTCATCCGGTTGTGAGCACGTTCGAGAGACCTGCAATCCCGCCATGGCGGGACCCCCAGCCGTTAGACGGGGTTTTGAAACCAGTTTTAAGACGTTCCGGCGAGGGGTCAAGTGCCGCGACCCATCGGCCGGTCCTCAGGCCAGTTCATCGAAACGGCAGGTGAGCGACACTCCTTCCCCGTCGAAGGTGCTCTTCACCTTGTAGGGCAGGGTTTTGAACAGCCGGATCATGGCCTGGTTGCCCGGGGAGGTGTAGGCGATCAGGCCGAAGACGCCGTTTTCGCGTGCGGCATCGGCCAGTTTGCGCAGGATCCGGCGCGCGATGCCCTTGCCCTGGTAGCTCTTGTTCACCGAAAAGGCCACCTCGGCCATGTTGGTCTTCGACAGGAGCATGCACTCGCCGACCGCCACCACCCGGCCGAAGCCGAATTCGCCCACCAGCGCGAGCAGGGTCAGATCCTTGACGTAGTCGATCTGAGAGCGGGACTCGACTTCGGTGCGCGGGAAGCTGGTCTTCTCGTGCATGAACCGGGAGAAGATGTCGTCTTTGTCCAGGTTGTAGAAGTGCTCCTGGATGCGCCGCTCGTCGACGGGCTTGGCGGGCCGGATGGTGACCTCCTCCCCTTCGACGGTCATGGTTTCTTCGAGCTTCACCGGGTAGATGCCGCGCACCGCCTCGCCCAGGGTGCGCTCGGGCCCGATCAGGCCGAGCTGCTTCGCGTCGGCGAAGAGACTCTCCCGGAAATCCGGGTGGGCGATGCTGATCATGCCCGTCACCCGCTCCTGCAGGCTTTTCCCGAACAGGTTGAAAATCCCGTACTCGGTGGCCACGTAGTGGACATCCGCCCGCGGGACCGCCACGTTGGTGTTGTTGAGGAGCGGGACGATGGTGCTGGTCCGGCCCTCGTCCGCGGTCGAAAAGAGCATGAGGATGGACTTGCCGCCGGGCGAGCGCTTGGCGCCCCGCACGAAGTCGACGATGCCGGAGGTCCCGGCGAAAAAGGTCAAGGCCGATGCCTCCACCTCCACCTGGCCGGTCAGGTCCATGGTGCGGGCCACGTTCATCGAGACCATGCGGTGATGGCGCGAGATGATGAACGGGTCGTTGACATAATCCGAGGGGTGGAAATCGACCGCCGGGTTGTTGTCCAGAAATTCGTAGAGGTTGCGCGAGCCGATGGCGGCCGATGCCACGATCTTGCCCTCGTTGAACCCTTTTAACCGGTTCGTGATCACGCCCTGGGAGTAGAGGTGCATGATGTCGTCGGACACGAACTGGGAGTGCACCCCCAGGTCGTTTTTCTCGCGCAGGGCCTGGATGGTGGCCTGAGAAGCCGCATCCAGCCCGATTTGCAGGGTGGAGCCGTCTTCGATCAACCGCGCGATGAGGGTGCCGATCCGGGCCGCGATTTCCGACGAGGGAGCCGGGGTGACGGTCATGAGCTCTTCGTCGTGCTCGACGATGACATCCACGTCGTTGACGTGGATGAAACTCTGGCCGAGCACCCGCGGCATGTTCGAGTTCACCTGGGCGATCAGCACGTCCGCGGAGAGGGACGCGGCCCGGGTGACATCCACCGAAATGCCGAGGCTCATCCAGCCGAAATCATCGGGAGGAGAGGTCTGGATCAGGGCCACGTGGATCGGCAGCTTCTGGGAGGTGAAGAGGTCCGGAACCTCGGACATGTTCATCGGAGTGATGAAGCGCTTGTGCCGGGCGATCGACTCGGCGTTGCTGGCTCCGAGGTAGATGGTGCGGATGTTCAGGGCGAAGTCCTGGGTCTGGTCGGCAAGCGAGGAGAGCGCTGCCGTTTCCCGGCTCATCAGCCGCACGACTTCGAGCCCGCTCAGCTTGCCGGCCGACTCGAACAGCGCCTGGACCAGCGCCTGGGGTTGGCCGCAGGCCGAGCCGATGAAAACGCGCTGGCCTGGCCGGATCACCCGCACGGCCTCATCGGCGCGGCGGCGTTTTTCGAGATAGGCATCGGCCCAGTAAGTCGATTTCGGCACGGCTCTCCTCCCGGCACAGAGTGAAACAGGGTGGGGGGCGGCGCGCGGCGTCGCGGACCGCGGCGCGGTTCCATCCGACCGCTACGCTACTGAAAATGCATGGGGTTGTCAAACCGCCGGCGGACCGGTTCTTCCTGCGACGATGCGCTGCGCGGCACGGGTGCCGACCTGTTTGATATCCGCCAGCAATCGCCGGCACTGATCCAAGGAGAGCCGGCGCACGAAGCGGATGGTCTCGATCTCGTTGCGGGTGTGGGGATAATCGCCCGGGGTGGACACCATTTCCTCCTTGGCGAGAAGCTTGTTGTAGACCAGGGCGGCGGCGGCCAGATGGTCGTCCTGCCGGTTGTCCGGCCGGTCGGGGCAAAAGAGATAGCGCAGGGTCAGGAGATCCCCGGGGCCGAAGAGGTGCGGGCGCCGTGCCTGCGCCCGATAGACCGGCTCCATGACGAAGCGGCGCGTCAACCGGCTTTGCCCCACAAGCCGCCGGCGCAGCTCTCGCCAGAAGGCCTGGTGGATCTCGCCGGCCTCGATCAGCGTGCTCGCGTGCCCCGGGACGATCGCGGCAACGGCCTTTGCCCGGAGCTCGTCCCGCAGCCGGAAGCGCTCGGCATCGGCGCGGGCGAAGCGTTTGACCGCCGCCAGAGTGTCGCCAAAGCTCCCGTGCGCGGCGGCTTCGTAGAATTCCAGCAGGCGGCCGGTGGCCTCCCGCTCGGCGGCATAGACCGGGGCGAGGCGCGGGTCGGCCGCCACCGCAGTGGGGGGCTCCCCGTCGGCCAGGCGCTCGTGGATTGCGACCAGCGCCTCGAGGAAGGGTTCCACCTGGTAGAGGCGATGGCCCCGGCGGTGGAGGTCCCGGAGGAGAGCGCACAGGCCGCGGCTGTAGTCGGGGTATTCCCGGTCGAGGGCCAAGAGGTAATCGTCGATATCGAGCTCCCCGGCGAGCATAGACGCCAGGCCGGGATCCGGCGGCTCTTCTAAAACGATGGCCTCATGCGCGGTGGCAAGCCTATCCCACGGGGGGAGGGTCTCCGGCCGGTGGGTGGAAAAGGCCACGGTGACGGGCGGCATGTTCATGCGCTTCTCTTCCAGGGTTTCAGCCCGCCGGAGGACTGTCAGTCCATTTTACAAGATGTAAAAAGGAGAGCCAAACCGGAGGGCCTCTGTTCTCAGCTATAGCGGAAGGACGGTCTTGCGGCAACGCCGAGCGGCTGGCATGGTGATTGCTAATTAAATATCAGCGACGCATCTCGCTGCACAGCATCCCCCGAAACATTTGATGTGGCCATCGGGTGCTGATTTCAGAGAGGGCCCCGCATGTTTTACTCGACGCGCGCCAAACTCCTGGCCGGTTTTCTGGGCGTCACCCTCTTCCTCGGAGCGGTGTCGCTGTTAGCCGGCGTGCACCTGATTGACCGCAATGTCCGGGGCGAAGCGCTGACCCACGTTAGGCAGGATCTCAATTCCGCCCATGAGATGTATCTCAGCCGCGTCAGGCAGGTCAAGACGGCGCTTAGCATCACCACGCTCGGGTTCGCTTTCATATCCTCGGTCAGCGAACGCAACACAACGGATTTGGTCCTAAGGCTTGAGCGGCTGTCCCGCCTGGCCGAGCTGGATTTTGCGGGGATCCTCTCCGAAGACGGCCGGACGCTATGCCGCACCGGACCCTATGCGTTTCCCGGGCCGGGCGCGCGCGGCCCCCACCGCTTGGCGGAAGCCGTATTGGATCAACGGGTGCCGCTGTCCGGGACCCTGGTTCTGGAACGGGATTTTCTTCTCAGCGAGAACCCCGAGCTGGCCGAACGCGCCCGAATTACGATCAGCGGCGGGTCCCATGCCGGAACCGATGGGGTCCGTGAGCTGACCGATGGAATGGCCGTTGCCGCCGCCGTGCCGATCTTCGACGCGGCAAGGCTCGTGGGGGTACTCTACGGCGGTATTCTGCTCAACCGCAGCGAGTTTTTCGTGGACGCGCTGCGCGCAGCGGTTTCCCACGGCGAACCTGTCAAAGGCGAAAGCGTCGGCACGGCCGCCCTCCTTCTCAACGATGTCTACATTGCCACCAACCTCGCCGGAGCCGAGGGTCGGCGTGGCCTCGGCCTGCGGGCGGCAGCCGCGGTGCAGGAGCAGGTCCTCGGGCAGGGCAAGCTGTGGGTCGACCGGGAATTCGTAGCCCGGGAGCATTATATTGCGGCCTACCGGCCGATCGAGGACATGTTCGGGCGGCGCGTCGGCATGCTTTTCGTCGGCGTGCCGGAAGCCAAGTTCAGTCATATCCGGGGTCAGGTCCTGCAGTTCTTCATCCTGATTACATTGGCCGGGATGGGGCTCGCCGCAGCCACCGGCATCGTGATCGCGCGGCGGATCTCCGCCCCGATTCAATGGCTGATCCAGGCGAGTCAACAGGTGCGTGAGGGCAGCCTGACGCCGGATTTGGGACCGCTTCAAAAAAGCGAAATGGGGCTTCTGCAGAAAGCCTTCGGCGAGATGGTGGAGGCCATGGGCCGCCGCCGGGCCGCCAGTGAGCTGCGGATCATCCAGTCGGAGAAGCAAGCGAGCATCGGGAAACTGGCGGCCGGGGTGGCCCACGAAATCAACAACCCCTTGACCGGCGTGCTGACGTATACGCACATGCTGCTCCGACGCCAGGATATCGCCTCCGACGTGCGCGCCGATCTGCAGGTCATCGCCGAGGCCACCGAGCGCGTGCGCAAGATCGTCAAAGGGCTTTTGGACTTTTCGCGCCAGACCAAGCTCGATCCCGAACCCACCGACGTCAACCGGTTGGCTGCCGCCGTCATCTCCTTGGTTGAGAACCAGGCCCTGGTGAAAGGGGTCACCATCACCTTCAGCCCGGGCGAGAACCTGCCCCGGGTCACGTTGGACCGCAACCAGATCCAGAGCGTATTCATCAATATTCTCGTCAACTCCCTGGATGCGACGGAGGCGGGCGGCCATATCCGGGTCTTCACGGCCGCCAGTCTGTCGGGCGAGGGCGCGGCCCAGGAGGGGATCGAAATCACCTTCGCCGACACCGGGTGCGGCATCCCCCCCGAAAACCTGAACAAGCTCTTCGACCCCTTTTTCACGACCAAGGGCGTCGGCCAGGGGACCGGACTGGGTCTCTCTGTCTCCCTCGGCATCGTGCAGCGTCACGGGGGCCACATCCGCGTTCAAAGCGAGGTCGGCAAAGGGTCGCGCTTTTTTATCTGGTTGCCGATCCAGAGGAGAGCCGAGCATGAAAGTGCTGGTGGTTGATGACGAACCCATCGTCTTGAAGAGCTGCCGGCGGGTGCTCGAGTCCGAGGGGTGGGAGGTGACCTGCGCCCCATCGGTCGCGGAAGCGCTGACCATCATAGACCACATGACGCCGGAGTTGCTGCTGATCGATGTCAAGATGCCGGTCCATGACGGCATGTATCTCATGCGCCAGGTCAGAGATCAGCATCCCGGGATTCCCATTATCGTCATGAGCGGTTATGCGACCAGCGAGACCATCAAGGAGGCGGAAGGCCTGGGCGCCGCGATTTTTCTGCCCAAGCCGTTTACGCCGGATGAGTTGGCCAAGACGCTTCATTCCGTGGCACACGGTCCACTGACTCAACCGAAAGGAGAAACCTCATGAAAAAAAAACGGGTGTTGGTCATCGACGACGAGCGGATCGTTCTCGACAGCATCACCAAAATTCTGAGCGCTGAAAATTTCGAGGTTGATGTCACGCTGAGCGGTCGCGAAGGCCTGGCGTGGGCCATTGCCAAGGCTTACGACATCGTGCTGACCGACCTGAGAATGCCGGACATCGGGGGCATGCGGGTGCTGAGGGATGTCAAGCGCGCCAAGCCGGCCCTGCCCGTGGTCATGATCACGGGATTCGGCACGGTGCAGTCGGCCGTTCAGGCGATGAAACTGGGGGCGGCCGAGTTTCTCGAAAAACCCTTCGCTCCGGATGCATTGGTGTCGGTGGTTCAAAAAGCACTGCACCTGGCGGCTACTACGCCCCCGGAAGACCAGCGCCTGATCCACAAGGAGGAGATACTGAAGGTTCTGGAACGGGCGGCGACGGACTATATCTTGGTCTATAACCTACTCCACCACGGGGCGGAGGCTCTCGATGAATTCAACCTGACGCCCGCCGAGAAACTGGCCATCCTGTCGGGGGACATTCCATGGATTGAAGCGCACATTGGAACACTCAGCGCCACCCAGCGCAAATGGCTCGAAGGGCGTTTGAGCGCTGAAATCTGGTAGGCGGAGGACGCTATGGCCGAAAAAATGCTCGTCATCGACGATGAGGTCATTGTGCTGGATTCCTGCCGCAAGGTATTCAGCAGTTATGGGTATGAGGTCATCACCACCCCCGACCCGCGCCATGGATTGGAACTGGCCAAAACTTCTCGATTCGACGTCATTTTGTGCGACTGGATGATGCCGGGTTTCAACGGCATGGATGTGCTGGAGGAGTTGGAGAGGATCTCTCCGGAGTCGACGGTTGTCATGATCAGCGGCTATCCCACCGTCGGACGGGCTACCGAAGCGTTGAAACGCGGCGCCATGGAGTACCTCGCCAAACCCTTTTCGCCCGAGGAGATTCTCGCCGCCGTTCAACGGGCGACCCGGCGAAAGGTCACCGAGGAGAAAAAAACCATTCACCGTTTCGAGGCGATTGCCAAGTCATGGCAATTCCCGGTCCCGGCCGTTGAGGATAAAACCCCTAAAACGATCGCCGAGACGGTCGCGACCACTGTCGGTGTCGGCAAGGTCACCTCTCCCTGGTTCAGCGTGCTGGTCCTGGGGATCCTGGCGGGGGCCTATATCGGCTTCGGAGGCCTGCTCGCCACCAGCGTCACCTTCGATCTTGCACCCAAGGCGGGAGTCGGGATTCAAAAGTTGGTCGCCGGCTCGGCGTTCAGCCTGGGGCTGATGCTGGTCGTGATTGCCGGTGCGGAGCTTTTTACCGGCAACAACCTCATGATCTCCAGCGTCCTGTCACGGGAAATCGGCCTTCAGATCATGCTGCAGCGCTGGGCGCTGGTCTTCGTTGCCAACTTCATCGGGTCGGTTCTGCTGGCGCTGATTTTTTACTTCTCGGGGCTCTGGAAAACCGCAAACGGCCAATTGGGGGTTTCTGCTTTGACCATCGCCGTGAACAAAGTGCAGTTGAGTTTCGGAGAAGCGCTTGTTCGCGGGATCGGCTGTAACTGGCTGGTTTGCCTGGCGGTGTGGATGGCATTGGCGGCGCGGCAGACCATCAGCAAGATTTTTGCGATTTTCTTCCCCATCATGGGGTTTGTCGCCATCGGTTTTGAGCACTGCATCGCCAACATGTACTTTATCCCGGTCGGGATTTTTCTCAGCGAGTGGGCCGCGATCGCCGTGCCGGCCGGAATTGATCCGACCGCATTGAATTGGGTCAGTTTTCTGTGGAAAAACCTGCTGCCGGTCACGATCGGCAACATTCTGGGCGGCGGCGTATTCGTCGGCATGAGCTACTGGGGCGCCTATCTGCGCCCGCTGAACGAGGCGAAAGAAAAGAGCGTGTGAAGGTCCTCCCTCTGCCGCCGTCGGTTGCAGTCGCGCTCGGCGCTCCATAGAAGAAGCGTTTTATTCTACCGCTACTGCCTTGTGTCTTCGGTCCTTTTGAAGTATAACTATAGTTAGAGGGATGAGTTAGAGGGATGGCACCATTCGGCCCAACCGGTCGATGGGAATGCCGGTCGGCCATTTTGGCGCGATCCGCCACCAGCGGCGCTGGTGGTGCCCTGCGGAGGTGTATCTTTAAAAACCGCTTGCTTACCCGGTACAGGGGGGGACGGGGTGGCGAACAGGATTGACGTCTATCCATGAAACGATTCGTTTGGGCCCTGCTGTTAACCCTCATCGCCTGCCATGGTGCCATTGCCGGACCGTCGATCGCCGTTAAGAAATCGGCCAAGGCGGCTCCCTCCAGGCCGGCAAAAACCCTTCCCCATCCGATTCCGGAGCCCAAGATGCCCTACCAGGCTTACGCGGTGGCCGATGCCGCCGACATGCGGATCCTGGAGGGGATGAACCTCAACGTGCCCTGGCCCCAGGCCAGCCTGAACAAGCTCATGCTGGCCTGCGTCATCATGGACCAGTTCGACCGCGGGGAGCTGAGCCTTGCCGACCGGGTGGTGGTCTCGAAAAAAGCCGAGGGGATGGGCGGGACCCAGGTCTATCTGAAGGCCGGTGAAACCTTCACCCTGGAGGAGTTGATGCAGGCGGCGCTCATCGAATCGGCGAACGACGCCGCCTACGCCATTGCCGAGCATGCGGCCGGGAGTGCTGCGGCCTTTGCGGAGCGCATGAATCAGAAAGCCCAGGCGCTCGGGATGATGGACACCGCTTTTTACGGCGTGAACGGGCTCCCGCCCCCGCGGGGCGGGCACGACAACGTCACCACCTGCAGCGATATGGTCCGCCTGGCGCGGGAAGCGCTGCGGCACCCCAAGATCCTCGAGTGGACCTCTACCGAGCAAACCACCTTCCGCGACGGCACCCTGGTCATCAACAACAAAAACAAACTGGTGGGGCGTCTGGCCGAAGTGGACGGCCTCAAGACGGGCTACACCCGCAGGGCGGGCTTCAACATCGTGGCCACCGGGGCGAGCGGCGAGCGGCGCTTGATCGTGGTGGTGCTGGGCAGCCCGGAGTCGAAAATCCGGGACCGCTTCGCCGCGGAAAAGTTCAGGGAGTATCTGGCGAACTGAAGTCGCACGCCGCCGGATGAGGGACGCCAGCGGCCTTGTTTAATCACCCCTGCCTGCTACCGCGATTCCCGGCCGACCGCCTGGCGTACCGCCTGCCCGATCTGCTCGGCGGTGTAAAAGTCCCCCGCAAATACCGTGCGTCCGTTCGCAGCGAGAATGGCCAGAAATGGAATGGTCAGACTGCCCATCTCCCGGAGTTTGGCTTTTCCTGCCGGGTTGTCCCCCGTCAGATCGACGCGCATCGGAACAACCGGCTCGCGGGCGATGAGCCCGGCCAGCTCCCCGTCGCTCCAGACGGTCTGCTCCAATGCCTTGCAGTTGAGACACCATTCGGCCGTGAACACCAGGACCACCGCGCGTTGCTCCGCCATGGCCAGCTCCAGGCGCTGCGGCGTAAAATAGACCCACGCGACCGGCCCGCGATCCGTCAGCCGCAGGCCGCCGAGAACTGATGCGCCCAAGGCCAGCCCGGCTGCTACGAACCACACCGTCTTGGCGAACGTCCCGGCCGATAGGCGCGATGCCCGCCAGGCGGCCCATATGCCCGCCGCGGCGCAGAGCCCCATCACTGGCCACCAGTATGCCTGGCTGGGCGGCGTGCCCGGCTCGGCCGCCAGGGAGCTCACCCCGGTGCCCGCGAAGTAGGCGGCGGCGGCCAGCATGAAGATCGCCATCACCTGCTTCGGCAGCTCGCTGGCCGGCCCCGACCGCGGCATACGACGGACCAGCCGTGGAAAGGCTGCCAGCACCAGATAGGGCAGCCCCATGCCGGTGCCGACCGCTGAAAACGTCAGCAGGGTAATGCCGGGGGTCTGGGCAACGGCCCAGGCTGCCGCGGCGCCCATGAACGGGGCGGTGCATGGTGTCGAGAGGATCGCTGTGAGGATCCCGATGCCGAAGGCCCCCGGCAGCGTGTTCTGGGCGGGGTGAAAGGCGTAGATGAACCCCGGCAGCTGCAGGGAGCGGCCTCCCAGAAGAGCCAGTGCCATGATGCCGATGACGCTTCCGACCCCGATGGTGAAGAGCGGATAATGGAAGAGCTGGTGGGCGGCCGTAAACCCGCTGACCGCCGAGACCAGCCCGCCGAGCGTGAGCCAGAAGGCGGCGACCCCTAAGAAGGTGAACGCGCCGAGGGCGGCCAGCCGGGCGGGGCGTTCGGCGGCCTGGGACATACTGAAGATCTTGATCGGAATCAGCGGCAGGACGCACGGGGTGAAATTGAGCAGCACCCCTCCGAGCGCGGCGGACGCGAGCAGCAGAAAGAGCCCGGCCGGCGAGGCTGCATTCAGCGTGAAGGTCCAGCCGAAGAGGTCGAAACGGACCGTATCGCCGCGGCCGGCATCCGCTGTGGGGTGAAGCGCGGGCGCAAAAAGCTCCGGGTGGACGACGGAAACCGTCTCTCCGGCCGGGACGACGCTGAGAGAGGCCTCCAGGGTTGTTTTCTGGGGGATCTCGCACCAGTCCGCCGCGCACGCCTGGACCGCGACCTCAAGCCCCAGGACGGCCGTGCCGAGCGGTGTCCCCGGCGCCAGCCGCACCGGCAGGTGGATCACCGTCCGCCCCTCGAAGGTCATGATGCGCTCCGCAACGAAGTCGGCCTTCAGGGGGGCGGCCGGAGGGAAGCGCGGCAATGCGGCCACGATGCCTTCGGAGGCCTGCAGCAGCCTGACATGGGTGGGGTAGGGGGTGAACCCGCGGACCTCGCCCACCTGGGCCGCGTCGGCGATCACATGAAACCCCTCGCGGATGTCTAGCACGACGGCCAGAATCAGAGTGTCGCCGGGGCGGGCGCGGTCGGTCGACCAGGCCGTCTGCATCGACACCGTCGGCTCCTCCTCCGCGGGCGCGGGGGCGAGCAGCCCCGGGGGCGGGCCGGCCAGCGCCGCTGCGGCGAGCAGCAGGATCACGATCCCGAGGCCCCATGCGTGCCGCAGGCGGACTGCCGGAGTCCTCGGGTGGGATCCGGTCCGCGATGATAAAATGCCGGAACCGGCGGCCACGGTAATCGCCCGCGGCGGAGGGGGTTGGGGATGCCATCTTGCGTTTGACATTTAAATGGTAGAATATTAAACTAAAACGTTTAAGTAAAGCCGCATCTCGCTGCCGCCGTGCGGCGCGGAGCATGATCGTCAAGGAGAATGCCAGATGAGCATGGACATCAGCAAGGAAAAATTCTTTTTCACCTCGGAATCCGTGACCGAAGGTCACCCGGACAAGGTGGCCGACCAGATTTCCGATTCCATCCTGGATGCCATTATGGCCCAGGACAAGCGCTGCCGGGTGGCCTGCGAGACGCTCGTCACCACCGGCATGGCGATCATCGCCGGGGAGATCACCACCAGCACCTACGTGGAGATACCCCAGATCGTGCGGGATACGATCAAGGATATCGGCTACAGCTCCTCGCGCATGGGCTTCGACTGGCAGACCTGCGCCGTTTTGACCAGTATCGACCACCAGTCGCTCGATATCGCCATGGGGGTGGACAAGGGCGATGGGCTTTACAAGGAGCAGGGAGCGGGCGATCAGGGCCTGATGTTCGGCTACGCCACGGACGAGACCGCGGAGTTCATGCCCATGCCGATCATGCTGGCCCACAAGCTCTGCCGACGTCTCGCGGAGGTGCGCAAGAACGGGTCGCTCGACTTTTTGCGTCCGGACGGTAAGTCCCAGGTCACGGTGGAATACGAGAACGGCACCCCCAAGCGGGTGGATGCGATCGTCATCGCCGCCCAGCACAAGCCGGATGTGGAATACGAGACCCTGCGCGATGGGATCATCAACTCGGTCGTCAAGAAGGTGATCCCGGCGCACATGATGGACGGCGACACGCGCTACTACATCAACGCCACCGGGCGCTTCGTCATCGGCGGCCCCATGGGCGACTTCGGCCTGACCGGCCGCAAGATCATCGTGGACACCTACGGGGGTCAGGGCAGCCACGGGGGGGGATGCTTTTCGGGCAAGGACCCCTCCAAGGTGGACCGCAGCGCCTCCTACATGGCGCGGCACGTCGCCAAGAATATCGTGGCTGCGGGCCTGGCCAAACGCTGCGAGGTCCAGATCGCCTACGCGATCGGGGTGGCCGAGCCGGTCTCCATTCTGGTGGACACCAAGGGGACCGGAACGCTCCCCAACAGCCGGATCCGCGATCTCATCCGCAAGTGTTTCGATCTGCGGCCGGCCGCCATCATCGAGTATCTCGACCTGCTGCGGCCCATCTACCGCAAGACGGCGGCCTACGGGCACTTCGGGCGCACCGAGCCGGAGTTCACCTGGGAGAGCACCGAGATGGCCAAGACCCTGCGGGAGAAGGCGGAAGTGTAGATCGATTAGTAACGAGTAACGAGTGAAAAGATGAAGTCGGAGTGGTGAGTCGGAGTAAACAAAAAAGAAAGAATACCGCCGACTCGGAACTCTGACTCGGAACTAATGAAAGTTAAGGATGCATCGGAACCGGTACCGAGTTCCGCTGCACCGCTTTAACCAAACACCAAACACTTTCAAGTAAGTCAGGCTTTTTTCCTGTGGGAGCGGCATTTTGCCGCGATCGGATCGCGGCTGGAAGCCGCTCCCACAAAATCTGAACTTACTCGCTGACGAAGCACTGCCGCAGGTGGCGGGCAACGCCAAACACGATATATCAGTCGGTATCGTTATCGAACCGATGACTCTCCGTGGAAACGAACACGCATCGAGGACTGGGTCCCATCCGACGACCCGGTCCTCTATTTTCGAAGAGGTCCGGTGGGAGCGGCTTCCAGCCGCGATTTTTTTACCCGTTCGGGTCCGGAACAACAGTTGAGGAGGAATCGCACGGATGAAATACGACGTCAAGGACATTAAGCTTGCCAAGGACGGGGCGCTGAGGATCGAGTGGGCGGCCCAGAGCATGCCGGTCTTGAACCGGATCCGCCGGCGCTTTGCCGCCGAAAAACCGCTGAAGGGCATGCGGCTCGCCGCCTGCCTGCACGTCACGACCGAGACCGCGGCGCTGATGCAGACCCTGAAGGCCGGGGGGGCGCAGATCGTACTGTGCGCCTCCAACCCGCTCTCCACCCAGGACGCTGCGGCGGCCTCGCTCGTCAAGAACGACCGCATCGCGGTCTTCGCCATCAAGGGCGAAAACCACAAGACCTACTACCGCCACATCCACGCCGCGCTCGACACCCGGCCGCAGTACACCATGGACGACGGGGCGGACCTTGTCTCCACCCTGCACTCCGAGCGCCAGGAGCTGATCGAGGGGGTCCGCGGCGGCACCGAGGAGACCACGACCGGGATCATCCGCCTGCGCAGCATGGCGGCGGACGGGGTCCTGCGCTACCCCATCATCGCCGTGAACGACGCCCGCACGAAGCACTTCTTCGACAACCGCTACGGCACGGGCCAGAGCACCGTCGACGGCTTCATCCGGGCCACCAACCGGCTGATCGCCGGGACCCTCTTCGTGGTCTGCGGCTACGGCTGGTGCGGGCGCGGGATCGCGATGCGGGCGCGCGGCATGGGCGCCAATGTCATCGTGACCGAGATCGACCCCCTGCCGGCACTCGAGGCCGTGATGGACGGCTTCAGCGTCATGCCGATCGGGGAGGCCGCGAAAATCGGAGATTTTTTCTGCACCGTCACGGGCAACATCAATGTGGTCCGCAAGGAGCACTTCCGGCTCATGAAGGACGGCGCCATCGTCGCCAACTCGGGCCACTTCAACGTGGAGCTGGACCTGGCGGGGCTGGCGAGCCTCGCGCGGTCGCGGCGCACCATCCGGCCCTTCGTGGAGGAGTTCGTGCTGAAAAACGGGCGCCGGATCAATGTGCTGGGCGAGGGGCGCTTGATCAACCTGGCCGCCGCCGAGGGCCACCCCTCGAGCGTCATGGACATGAGCTTCGCCAACCAGGCGCTCAGCATCGAATACATGGTCCGGCTCAAGAAGCCGCTCGCGAAGGAGGTCTATCCCGTTCCCGAGGCGATCGACCGGCAGATCGCCCGCGAGAAGCTCGCCGCCATGGGGGTCGCCATCGACACCCTCACGGCCGAGCAGAGGAAATACCTCGCCTCCTGGGAAATGGGGACCTGATGCCGTCGGCCGGATCAGGCCGGCGGGGCTGCGGGGGAGAAGAGAATCTCCCGGATCTTCTGCGAGAGTTGGTCGATGGTGAAGGGTTTCTGGATGAACCCCCGGCAGCCGCGGTTTAATATCCCCGCGGCCTGCCCGTTCAAGCTGTACCCGCTGGAGAGCAGCACCTTGACCTCCGGGGCGATGGTTTTAAGCTGCTCGAACGTCTCCGCGCCGCTCATGCCCGGCATGATCATGTCCAGGATGATCAGGTCGATCTTTTCGCGCTGCTCCCTGTAGATCGCTACGGCCTCCCCCCCGCTCCCGGCCAGGAAGACCTTGTGTCCGAGCCGGGTCAGCATCTGCTCGGCGATGGCCGCGACCATCTCCTCATCCTCCACCAGGAGGAGAGTTGCCGGCCGCTCGCGTCCGTTCGTGGAAACGGGTGCCGCTGCCCCCCGGGCGGGCGCCGGCGCGGCGGCGGGCAGGAAGACCCGGAAAGTGGTCCCGCGCCCTTTGCCGCTTCTTACCGTGAGGAACCCATGGTGGTTCTGAACGATTCCGAAGACCGAGGATAGCCCCAGGCCGGTGGCGCTGCCGGTTTTTTTCGTCGTGAAGAAGGGTTCAAAGATGCGCGCCTGGGTTTGGGCGTCCATGCCGATCCCGGTGTCCGTGACCGTGATGCACACGTAGCGGCCGAGGGTGGCGTCCGGTGGCCGGCCGGGAGTGTTCTCCTCCACGGTCACGTTGGTGGTTTCAAGCACGATCTCCCCCCCGCCGGGCATGGCCTCCCAGGCGTTGACGAGCAGGTTGAGCATGACCTGCTCCAATTGACCCTGGTCGGCCTCGACGCTCCAGAGAGGGGTCTGGAGGGTTTTGCGGATCGTCATCTCTTTGCGCGAGCGGCCGAAAAGGGCGACCACCCGCTCGATCAGATGGTTGCAGTCGGTCGCGCGTACTTCGTACTTCCCGCCACGGGCAAATCCCAGGACCTGCCGCGTCAGCTCGGAGCCCCGCACGACCGCCTTTTCAATGTTTTTCAGGTGGGGCACGTCGCGGTGGCCGGGCGCCTTGTTGAGCATGATAAGTGAGATATTGCCTTGGATGCCCATCAGCAGGTTGTTGAAATCGTGGGCGATGCCCCCGGCGAGGGTGCCGATCGCCTCCATTTTCTGCGCCTGCTGCGCCTGGGCCGAAATCTGCTCGCGCTCCTTCTCCATCAGGACCTGGTCGGTGACATCCTGGATGAAGCCGATCACTCCCGGGTGGCCGTCGATGTCGATTGCGGTCGTGATGACATGGCCGAAAAATGCGCTGCCGTCCGTGCGCTGGAGCGCCACGCGCTGGGCGGCGACCTCGGTGGCCGGGGCGGCGATCCGGGCCCGGCACTGGCCCATCAGGTTTTTGAGCGACTCGCTGGGTGCCTTGCCCTCGGCCCTGCCGCGGGCGAGCTCCTCGGCGGAGGTACCGAACATGGCCATGAACGCCGGATTGGCCTTGAGGGCGCGCCCCTCGCTATCGGCGATGACGATGCCGAAGGGTGCGATCTCGAAAATGGTCCGAAAGAGGTTTTGGCCAAGGTTGCTCATGCGGTCGATTCAGCCCTTCTTCCTGACGAGGTAGGTGTCTTCCGGGCGGTCCTGGAGCATGATTTGGTCGAAGCGCTTGACGTTGGCGTCGTGATACCAGCGGCGGCCCTCTTCCTGGCAGGCCCGGCATGCCCGGGGCGGGATGTGAATGGCGAGGATATGCGCTCCCCGGTCGGAGTTCGATTCGATTTTGAGGGCGCCGCCGCACTCCTCGCACGGCCGCACCACCTCCTCCTGGGACTCGTTGATCCCGTCCGTATCGTAGTAGATGCGGCGCGAGCGGCGATGAGGAGCCCCTTCGGCCAGCAGGCGCTCGCGCAGACGCTGCCGATCGCGCCAAACCGTTAGGATCAACTCCCCCACCTTTTTTACCGCATCGGTGACCCCGGGCTCCTGCCGCACCCGCTCCGGGCTGTAGTCCGGCTCGCGGACATGGCTGAAGTCCAGGCCGGCCATGGCGAGAACGATGCCCAGGTTCACGTAGGGCAGAGCGCTCTCGATGGAGTAGCCGCCCTCCAGAACGGCAATGTCGGCATTCAACAGGGAGGTCAGCTCGGCGTAGCCCTGGGCGGAGAAATTCATGTGGGTGATCGGGTCGGAGTAATGGTTGTCCTGGCCGGCCGAGTTGACCACCAGCTCGGGCTGGAAGTCCGCCAGGATCGGCTTGACGACATCGCGGACGATGTGCAGGAACCCCTCCTCACCGGTGTGGGGGGGCAGGGGGATATTGAGGGTGCGGCCGAAGGCGTTCGGCCCCCCGAGCTCGCTCGGGAACCCGGAGCCCGGGTAGAGCGTACGGCCGTCCTGGTGCAGGGAGATGAAGAGGGTGTCCGGGTCGTGCCAATAGATGTCCTGGGTGCCGTCGCCGTGATGGCAGTCGGTGTCGACCACCGCCACGCGCCGGATCCCGTAGGCGCGGCGCAGATGCTCGATCATGACGGCCTCGATGTTGATGTTACAGAACCCGCGCGAGCCGTGCACGACCCGCATGGCATGATGGCCGGGCGGGCGCACCAGGGCGAAGCCCTTGTCGATGGTGCGGTCCATCACGGCCCGGCCGATGGTGCGGGCCCCGCCGGCGCTGATGAAGTGCGACTCGGTGGCCACGCTCCAGACGTCCGGCACGCAGAAGTGAACGCGCTGGACATCCGCCAGCACCGCCAGATCCGGCTTAAGCTCGACGATCCCCTCGATGTCGAAGAGACCCTCCTCCAGGATCTGGTCCTGGGTGTAGAGCAGTCGCTCTTCACGCTCCGGGTGGGTAGGGCTGATGGCCCAGTCATACGCGGGAAAGAAGACCAGACCGACCCGCTGTTTTGCGCGTAGCATGCAGACTCCCAATCGACAGAGTTGCTTTAACACCCTCCCGCCACAGGACTACCGGCAGAGGGTTAATGGAGAGCACATAGCGCACAGAGCAGAGGGTAAAAGATGTGGAGGTAAGTTTCTTCGAACGCTATGCCCTCTGCGCTATGCCCTATGGTTTCTTCTCTCTGCCCTCTGCCCCGCGTGATGCATCGGCCGCGAGCTTGGCGAGCAGGGCGTCGTAGCCGTGAATCAACCCGGGCTTGACCTGCACCCGGACCCGCATGTTCCGGCCGGTGGTATTGAACCCCCGCACCATGTTGAATACCTGGCGTTCGACGACCTCCATCTCCAGAAAGTCGGGGTTGGCGCCTCGTTCCAAGGCCTTCTTACGCAACAGTTCGAGCGCCTGGGCTTCGGCCTCCTCCAGACGGTAGTCACCGGGGATCGCTTGGCTGAAATGCTCCCCGGGGGCATTGGCCTTCCCCTGCTGGGTGTCGGCGAAGAAGGCCACCTCGCAGGTCGTCCGGGCCAGTGCGGCGCCGATGGCGTTGGCCACCTGCCAGTGCGGTACCACCCGTACCGGATAGACCCCCTTGGATTCCAGGTGCCGGGCGAAATAGGGTGCAGGGCCCCCCAGGACGTGCAGGGCGCGGGGCTGTACGGTGTAGCCTTCCAGGAGCTCGTGCACGGTGTAGACCGGTTTGCTGTTGATATGCGCGACCAGTCCCGCGGCGGCCTCGATCATGGCCCGGCAGGCGGTTTCCATCACTTTCTCGGCCACGGCCGCGACGCTCATCCCGAGGGCGGCGGCGAGGGGCTCAAAGCCGGCCGCGGCCTCACCCCGGCGCTCGGAGGCGATGTCTCCCAGCACCGCCAGTGCATCGGTGGGTGTGGGCGTGCGGCCGCCGTAGACGATGGCCGGCCCATTTCGGTCGGGGCCGACCGTCAAACGGCCGTTTTCGACCCGCACCGTGCTGTCGCCGCCCACGCCGATGGAGAGCGTGTCCAGCGACCGGATCAGCGTCCGGTGCACCCCGATGGTGATGCCCAGGGGGTCGAGCACGGGGGCGGACCCGATCAACACCGCGATGTCGGTGGTGGTGCCGCCGATATCCATCACCAGGGCGTCTTCGCGGCCGGCGGCCATCGCCACGGCCCCCATCACGCTGGCGGCCGGACCGGAGAGGATGGTCTGGGCGGGGAACTCCAGGGAAGACTCGAGCCGCATGTTGCCCCCGTCCGCTTTGAGCAGCCGGAGCGGCAGGACCATGCCCTTTACCGCCAGGGCGTGGGTGACTGCTTCGAAGAACTCTTTATGGAGCGGATAGACCGCGGCATTCAGATAAGTGGTGGCGATGCGGCGGGCGAAGTTCAGGCTGCCGGAGATTCGGTGGCCGAGAAACACCTTTTCGAAATCTGCCTGAAGGAGTTCCCCGATCTGGGCTTCATGGCGTGGGTTGCGGATGGAGAATTTTCCGACAACGCCGACCTGGCGGATGCCCTCCTTGCGGAACTCCTCCGCCACGGCCCGGACCTCCTGCGGGTCCACCCCTTCGATTTCCCGGCCACGGTGATCCATGGCCCCGTGCACCTGCACATAGTGCCGGTTGGTGCGGAACAGCGCGGGGTCGATGCCCGGACCGGCGCAGACCACCATCCCGACCGGCGGGGTCCGGCCCTGGATGACGGCGTTGGTGGTGAGAGTGGTGCTCAGGACGATGCGTTTGATGGCTGCGACGGGAATATCCGCCGTGACGGCGTCGATGCCCTTGAGAACGGAGCTGAAAAGGTCGGAGCAGAGTGTCGGGACTTTAATTTCACGTTGAATCCCCCTTTGGTCCAGCAGGACGACATCCGTGTGGGTACCGCCGACGTCCAGCCCGATGATCATGCCGTCTCCCCGCTCCTGTGGTGAGTCTGCTCAAAAAAACTTACTGGAAACGGGGCACCCTGTCAAATGCAGCCGCGGTGAAAGAGCATCGAGGGTCGGCGGCCCGGAGTGAGGGAGGCTTAAATGAAAGGGTCACGTTCACAGCGAAGCGGTAGACCTGTCTGCTCGCGAAACCCTACTCGGTCACGTTCACGACCCCGTACACGGCTTTTGAGGCATGCTGCTTCGTGGGCGGGTACGTGAACGTGAACGTGAACGTGTACGGGAACAGGACCGCACGCCTCAGCTGCCCTCAACGATCCACTGCACCCGGAAGCCGCTGCCGGCGATCGCGGCGATGTGTCCGTGGAAGAAGAAGTGCGCGACGGGCCAGAGCGTGTCACGGTAGTCCACCTCCAGCCGGGTCGCATCGACGATGCGCCGGATGCGGCAGCGCGACCATTCCTTGAACCCCTCGCCGCCGGCTTTCAGCACCGCCTCCTTGGCGGTCCAGTACCGGAAGAACGTCACTTCCGGGTCGCCGTCGGTCAAAAGCGCCCATTCTCGTTCGGTGGCTGTCCGGCGGCGGAGGCCGGGGGAAGCGGGCCGGATGGCTTCGATGTCCAGCCCGATGGGAGCCGGGGCGAGAACCGCCCCGGCAAAAAGCGGCTTGTGGGACAGCGACCAGAAATGGCCAGAAAGGGGCATGGGGGCGCCGCGCTCGTCCTTGCAGAGCGGCCCCAGGGGAACCCCCAGGCGTTCGGCCGAGCGGGCCAGCGCCCGGCGGGCCAGCGCGCTCAACTCCTGGGCCCGCTGCGGGGGCGGGAGCCGCCGGACGGCTTCCGGCACCGCCAGCAGGACCGGGTGGATGACCGAGGCCATGTCCCGCGCGGTTCAGGCGCCGGCATCGGGCGCTTTTAAGATCATGCGGCAGTCGGCCGCGGTGGCACCCTCCCGCTCGGCGTGCACCAGCAGGGGGTTGATGTCGAGCTCGATGATCTCGGGGTGGTTGATGGCCATGTGCGACAGGCTGACCAGACATTTTTCGATAAACTCGATGTCGCCTTTGGGTTTGCCCCG
>JBFYWT010000132.1:0-2520 GCA_041310895.1 Desulfobacteraceae bacterium
TAAATTCAAGCCACCGGCTTTGCCGGTGGTAGGGTGACTGTAAGGAGGTAAAAAAGTCAGGGGGTTGCGAAGCACTCCTTGGGGTCGGGGTCGGTATCGGGTTCGGTATCGATTTTTAGCCTTGGAAACGAACGGCCGGGCAGCATCCGGCCGGGACCAGAAACGCCGATACCGATGACATTTGACACCTGAACCCTGCCTCTTTAGTGAGGTCCCTGGCCCACGCGCTGCCTCAGGGCGTCCATCCACTCCCAGTTGAAGGGTTCCCGGCGGCAGGGGAAGACGGAGTTGTTGGTGCAGAGCGGCTCGGCGGCGAGGTCGTAGCGCGAAGCGGCCACGGCCTGCGGCCACAGGGCCGTGCCCGGGATCGGTGAATAGGTGGCGACGATGGGAGTGACCCCGGCCGCGCGGACCGCGTCGATGGAGCGCAGCACCTCGGCGGTGCTCTGACCCGGGAGGCCGGCCAGGAGATAGGCGCCGAGCTGGCGGCGATTGAAGCCGGCTTTTAGCAGGATGCGTGCGGCGCGGGTGAACTCCGCCGCCGTGACCTTGTGGTCGATCGTCCGGGGTTGGTCGACCTCGACTGCTTCCAGGCCCAGACGCAGGGTTTGGAAACCGGCCTTGAAGAGGAGGGCCGCCGTCGCGGTGGTAATGCCGCGGATGTGGAGGGCATTGGGGGTGTGAAAGCGCAGGGGCAGTCCGGCCCGCACGATGGCCTCGAGTATCGGCAGCCCGTGGCCGTCGGGGTCGGCGAGAAAGGCGTCGTCGTAGAGCGCCACGTCGATTGCCGCGTGCCGCCGGTGCCAATGGGTGAGCTCCCCCACGACCGCGGCCGGGCTGCGCCGCAGACGGCGGGGCTGGAGGCGCTGCGAGGCGCAATAGGCGCAGGCATAGGGGCAGCCGCGCTGGGTCAGGAGGGGGATGCAGGTCAGGCGGCGCTGAAGGTCCAGGGCCGGAAGGGGATAGGTGTCGAGCGCGTCGTGTGAAAAATGCGCCGGCGCCTGATAACCGGTGTACCGGGCCGTCACATCGAAGACGGCCGCCTCCCCCGGGCCGGTCACCACTTCGTCCGCGCCCGACATGCGCCGGGCATGCTCCGGCCAGAGGGTGGCGTAGATTCCGCCCAGCACGACCGGCGGGCCTGGAAACACCTCCCGGATGAGGGCGATCGTCTCCTGCACCCCGGTGTACCAGTAGGTCATTCCCGATGTCACGAGGATGAGATCGGGAGGGGCGACTCCGCGCAGGTCCTCCCGGAGCCACTCCGGTTCGATGCCGTAGCGCGAGAAATGGCGCGGAACGTCCGCGAGCGGGGCGGGTTTGGGAAGCCGCCGTTTGTGAAACGGCCCACAGCCGAAGCGCGCCGCCCGGGACGGCCGCGGGGCGCGGGGGTGAAAGCGGTCCAGGCAGTCGATGACGGCGACCCGGAAGCCGTGTGCGCGCAGGATGCCCGCCAGGGTCAGCAGCCCGAGGGGTTTGGCCCAGAGATCGTAGGCCGCAAAATCGTGGATCCAGGGGTTGACGAGGAGGATGTTCGGGGTGCTACTCCTCATCGTCGGTGGCGAAATAGACCATCGAGGTTTTCTTGAGCTCCTCGCGGCTGAAGAGCAGAGCGTAGACGTCGACGCCGGCCGCTGCCGCCATCCGCCGGGCGGTTTCGCGGCAGGCCGCTTCGTCCTCGGCGTGGATCATCGTGTAGAGGTTGTAGGGCCACACCGGGGTCGGGTCCCGGCGGTAGCAGTGGGAGACCTGGCGGAAGTCCGCCATGATGCGGCCCACCACTGCGATGCGCTCCTCCTCCACCTGCCAGGCGGCCATGGCGTTGGCCCGGTAGCCGGTGCGCTGGTGGCGCAGGGTGGCTCCGAAGCGGCGGATGATCCCCCGGGCGCTCAAACGGCGGAGGGCATCGAGCAGGGCCTCCTCGGCAATCCCAAGGCGCCGGGCAATGTCCCGAAACGGCCGTGCCGTGATCGGCAGATCTTCCTGGATGGAGGCGATGATCTTCTTATCGAGGTCGGTGAGCATAAAATGATAGTGCCTAAAGTCACAAGTGACTAAAGTGAGCTAAAGTTAGAAGGACGGCAAACGAACCAAGGTGGTCGGAAAGAGTTTTTTTCCATTTGAATCCAAATACTTCAGTCATCCTCTTTTCATTTTTTCGACTTTAGGCACTTGTAACTTTAGTCACTTTAGGCACTCTCTTTTTTCGACTTTAGTCACTCTCTTTTTTCAACTTTATCTCTAAACAGCTCCCGGATCGCCTCGGGGTCGGCGCGGCAGATGCCGCGTTCGGTAATCAGGCCGGTGATGAGGCGCGCCGGGGTCACGTCGAAGGCGAAGTTGCCCGCCGGGCTGGCCGCGGGGCAGACCCGCACGCGGACGGGGCGCTCGCCGTCCCAGCCGCTGACGAAGCGCACCTCGTCCGGATCGCGCTCCTCGATCGGGATGTCCCTGAGGCCGTCGTGCAGGCCCCAGTCGAAGCTGCTCGAAGGCAGGGCCACGTAGAACGGCACCTGGTTG
>JBFYWT010000165.1:0-3796 GCA_041310895.1 Desulfobacteraceae bacterium
GGCAGGGCGAGTTCTGGGACGGTGCCCGGGCCCAGATCCGGGAGATGGTCCGCAAAGGCCGGGCCCCCGCCTGGGTCGCCGACAGCATCGTCGCCACCGGCGACCCGCAGACGGTGATCCGAACCTACCGCGAGCGGCTGCAATTGTTCTAAGAAAGGGTCCGAGGATTCGAGGGTTCAAGGGTTCAAGTGAAAAGCCACTAAGCTTGAGAATAGATTCTTTGCTCGTTAATTGTTTTTTCTTTTACTCCGGCTCGGAACTCCGGCTTCCTTCCCTCGAACCCTTGGCCCCTCGAACCCTCGAACCCTTCCCCTCTAAAGCCTCTTCCCGTGCTTGGCCAGGTACTCCGAAACCCCCGCTGCGGTCGGCTTCATCCCGGCATCGCCTTTTTGCCAGCCGGCCGGGCAGACCTCGCCGTGCTCTTCCGTAAACTGCAGGGCGTCCACCAAGCGCAGCATCTCCTCCACGTCGCGTCCCAGGGGCAGGTTGTTGACCACCTGGTGCTGGACCACACCGCTCCTGTCGATCAGGAACGATGCACGCAGGGCGACCCCGCCCGGGTGCTCGACGCCGTAGGCCTGGGTGATTTCATGCTTGATGTCGGCCACGATCGGAAACCGCACCGGGCCGATTCCGCCTTCCCTGACCGGCGTGCTGCGCCAGGCGAAATGGGTGAACTGGGAGTCGATCGACACCCCGACCACCTCGACCCCGCGCTCCTTGAATTGCGCCACGCGGTGGTCGTGGGCGATGATCTCCGTGGGACAGACGAAGGTGAAGTCGAGCGGCCAGAAGAAAAGCACCACGTAGCTGCCGCGCAGGTTCGCGAGTTTGAAATCCTCCTTGATCGTGCCATCCGGCATAACCGCCGGCGCGGTGAAATCCGGAGCCATTTGGGCGACAAGAACGCTCATGAGGGTACCTCCTTCGGTTCATTTAAAAACGGCGCACGGCACACGGTGCACGGCGAACGGTGCCTGAAAAAAAGTTTGTTGGGTCCAAAAAGTCTCTTGAGTCAAGGAAACAGTGGGGAGAAAAAAAGAGCCATCTTGACGCATCGACGAGGTTTTCGGGAATGATCTCTTTCAGAACCCAACAAACCCAATAGACGCAACAGACTCAATAGACTTCCCCCCCCTGGACCCTGTACCTCTTACCCGTGAATCCTCTTTCGCTCCACCAATATGAGAGCAACCATCATTTTTTCAAGGCCCCGCCGCGGCTCAGCGGAGCGCGCCCCGCAGTGTGATCTTGCCGAGCCCATCTATGAACTTCCGGACAAGGTCGGGGGAGGCGAGGTGGTCGTAGACATCCCCGTCCGGAGTGATCCCCCGGATGCGGCCGTCGGCCAGAAACCGGGCGAGGAGGCGGCGGCCCGTTGCGAGGCGGTCGGCCGGGTCCAGGGGGGAATTGTCTTCCGGCGTCGGCGCCGGCAGCGCGAGCCCGCGGTCGATCAGCTGCTTCATGAAATTAAGGATTCGCCCCAGGCGCAGCAGGGTGACCGACTCGATGCGGCGGGTGGTGTGCTCGATCGGGAGCGCGCTCGCGCGCATGGCGCCGAAGCGGCGCGGCAGGAGTCCCAGCTCCCGGCAGGTTTCGTAATCCCGGCTGCCCGGTGCGGGGTAGAAGACGGAGACGCCCGCCAGCACCCGCCGCGCGGCGAGAAAGAGCAGGTCCGCGACCGAAGGGTCGGGTTCCTGAAAGGGGGCGCCGACGATCACATAGCCCACGGCGCTCATCCCGTTGGCCTCCGCCAGGCTGAGGGCGCGGTCGAACGCCGCGCGCACGTCCCGCCGCTTGAAGCGCTCGAGCTGCTCGGGGTGGGTGGCGACCAGGGCGAGGTTCAGCGCCTTGAACCCGGAACGGGCCATGGCGGCGACGATCTCTTCATCCAGGGTGGGCGGAAAGAGCCCGTTCATGGCCCGGAGCTCGATCCCCCGGCCGCCGAAGCGCGCCTCGATCCGCCGGAGCAGGTCGAGGAACCAGGCGCGGTCCAGGGCGAGGTTCTCGTCTTCGAAGTCGATGAAAGCGGCCGCCTGGCGGGTGACGGCGGTCTCCACCTCGGCGGCCACCGCGGCCGCCGGCCGCAGCCGGTAGGGGATCCACGAGTCACGGCCGACGCTGCAGTAGGAGCAGGTGAAAGGGCAGCCGCGCCCGGCCGCGACGACGGCGCTGCCGCGGCCGCCGCGGCGGTAGTAGGCAAGGTCCAGCAGATCGAGGGCCGGGGGCGGGAACTCTTCGAGCCGCTCCATCACGGCCGGCTTGCCGATGAAAAGAGTCCCGTCCGGGCGGCGAAAGCAGATGCCGGGGACCGCACGTAGCTCTCCGCCGGTGCGCAGGCAGTGCGCCAGAAGCGGCAGGGAGACTTCCCCCTCGCCGCGCAGCACGAAGTCCACCGCCGGTGCGGCGAGCAGGCTCTCCGGCAGGAGCGTCGCGTGGTGGCCGCCCATGACGATGCGGCCGGCAGGGTGGAGGGTCTTGATGGCGGCCGCGGCGGCCAGGGCCTCCTCCGCGTAGGGGGTGCAAAGGGCCGATATCCCCACCAGCGGGGCGGCGGCCTCGCGCGCCCGGCGGGCAATGTGCTCGAAGCTGTAGCCGAAATGGCGGAAGCGGTGGAAGAGGGCAAAGGGGGCGGCATCGGGCTTGTCGTAGAAGGCCTGCACGTGGCTCAGCTCGGGCGGCAGCGGCAGGAGCCGGGACTTCGGGGTGGCCAGCCCGTCTAAGATCGCGACGGTGAGGCCCTTGGCCCGCGCGGCGGCGGCGATCGCGGCCAGGCCGTAGGGGATGGTGCGTTTGGCCGTCAGGTAAAAATCGCGGATCGGGGGCTGGACGAGGAGGAGATCGATCATGCGGTGTTTCTGCCGTCGGCGGCAGCCCCGTTGCCTTCGGCCCGTTGCGTGAGAAGCGGCATGAATTTGTGATTGGCGCGGGGGAAGGCGAAGCGGTCAAGCGCCGCGATGCCCACCCAGCGGTGGTCCACCGGGCCGTTACGGCGCACCCGGCCCCTGGTGTGTCGGCAGCGGAAGACGTGCAGCCGGACGCGCAGATGCGAGTAGGCGTGCCGGACCACCGCGATGGGCGCCTCGATCGTCACCGCGAGCCCGACCTCCTCCATGATTTCCCGCGCGCAGGCGGCGGCCGGGCTCTCACCGTCGCGCAGCTTGCCGCCCGGGAACTCCCACAACCCGCCGAGCAGGCCCTCCTCCGGGCGCCGCGTGATCAGCACGCGCGCGTGTTTGAACACGACCCCGACCGCGATGTCGACCTCCGGGACCGGGCGGGTGGGGCGCCTTCGCGGATAGAGCGCCACCGTGTCCGCTTGCAGCGCGGCGCAATAGCCGCTCAGCGGGCAGAGCGGGCATTGCGGGGCGGCGGGGGTGCAGACGAGCGCCCCCAGCTCCATCAGGGCCTGGTTGAACTCCCCCGGGCGGCGATGGTCCAGCAGCCGGTCGGCCGCCGCCTGGAACATCCGGTGGGTGGCGGCCTGATTGACGGGGGCCGCGAGGGCGAACAGGCGCGCCAGCACGCGCTTGACATTCCCGTCCACCACCGCGTGGGGCCGGTCGAAGGCGATGCTCAGGACCGCGGCCGCGATGTAGTCTCCCACCCCCGGCAGGGCCCGGAAGGGCTCCCAGGCATCGGGGACGCGGCCGCCGTGGTGCGCCAGCACCGCCCCGCAGGCCCGGTGCAGGTTGCGCGCCCGGGCGTAGTAGCCCAGCCCCTCCCAGAGCTTCAGCACGGTGTCGAGGTCGGCCTGCGCCAAGCGGCGGAGGGTCGGAAACCGCGCGATGAAGCG
>JBFYWT010000142.1:0-6183 GCA_041310895.1 Desulfobacteraceae bacterium
TGGTTGACTTCGTTGAAGGAGGGCTGGACGGGGACCGGCACGTTGGTGCGCTTGAGCTCGACCGTGACGATGTGAACGCCGGCCTCCGCGAGGTCCAGCTCGCGCTGCAAGAGCTCGCGGGCCTCGTTGGCGATCTCGCCGCGTTTGCTGATGACCTCGTTGATGCTGCGGTCGCCGACGACGAGGCGCATGACGGCCTCGGACATGTCGTTCAGCAGGAGCCGGACGTCGTTGACCTTGAAGAGGTAATTATAGGGGTCCTTGATGCGGTACTGCACGATCCAGGGCACCAACCCGACGTTCAGGTCCCCGGTGAGCATGAGGCTCACGTTGCCGGGATCGCCCCCGGGACGCGCCCGCGCACGAAAATCCACTTCGGCGGCCTGCCCTCCGAACTCTTCCGTCCGCACCGCCTTGACGTTCACCTTGTTGACGGTGTCGATCCCGAGGGGCAGTTTAAAGTTCAGCCCCGGCTGGGTGGTTTCGATGTAGCGCCCAAAGCGCTGAACGACGCCGACCTCGTCCTGGTTGATGGTGTAAAACGCGGTCGATGCCACCAGCAGGGCCACGAGCACCCCGATGATGATCGGTCCTCCCGGCAGTTTGAACTTTTTCAACCCCTGCATGATGTCGTCCACCTGGGGCGGCATGCCCCCACGGCCACCTTGCTGCTGCTTTAGTTTTTCCCAATCCCAGCTCATCGTTTGTTTTCTGCTCCCTGTTCTCAACGTGATGCACCCAAGAGCACCGGATTGTCTTCGGAAGGCGCTTGGCGTGAGTGATGTGCGGTAACGTTTTTAGAAAGTAAGGTAAACCCGTGCATAAGTCAAGCGAAATCCACCGGGCGTAAATGTGAACATAAACTAACTTGACTATCGACCCCGGGGTCCCAGGCCGGCTTGACATCTCGCGGCCGCCTGACTTAATAGCATCATGCGCGATAAGAATACCCCCCGCGGGTCGGTCCCCATCGCAGACGTTCTTCCCGGGCTGCTTTCACGGCTGCGGCCGCCGGGAGAGCAACCCGGCATGCGGGAGCTCTGGGAGCAGTGGGAAAGGGTGGTGGGCGAGGAGACCGCGCGCAACGCGCGCCCGGCGGCTGTCAAGGGATCGATCCTCCTGGTGCATGTCAGCAGTCCGGCCTGGATCCACCACCTGCGGTTCCTGAAAGCGGACCTTCTGGCGCGTCTGAACGCCGAGCCCGGCCATTTCCGGGTGACGGAGATCAAGTTCAAGGTGGCGGCCATCTGATCGCTTTGCGGTGGTTGTTGACGGCACGGCCGTTCTGCCGGAGCGCATGAGGTTCCTTATGGCGAGCACGGCACTTACGAGTGACGCCCTCTTCGGCGGGAGACTGCACATCGCGCAAAGCCGTCGCGGATACCGGTTTTCCATCGATGCCGTGATCCTGGCCCATTTCGTGCGGCTGCGCGGGGCCGAGCGGGTGCTCGATCTGGGCACGGGCTGCGGGATCATCCCGCTGCTGCTGGCCTTCCGGCATCCATGTCTACGGGTATGGGCGGTCGAGATTCAGCCGGAGTTGGCGGCGCTGGCCGAGGCCAACGTCGCCGCCAACCGCATGGAGGAGCGGATCACCGTTATTGCCGACGATATGCGGCACCTGACCGCGACCACCACCGGTGGGGTGATGGATGTCGTGGTCTGCAACCCCCCCTTTCGCCGGCCGGGGACCGGACGGCTCAACCCGAGCGGGCAGCGGGCCGTTGCGCGGCACGAGATCGCTATCGGCCTGCCCGATATTTTGAAGGTCGCCCGCCGGATGGTGAAAACCCGGGGGCGGCTGGTGATCATTCAGGCCGGCGAACGCCTGGGCGAGCTGATGGGGCACCTGCGCTCGCTTGGGATCGAACCGAAGCGGTTGCGGACGGTGCACGCCGACGGCGAGAGCGAGGCCAAACTGGTTCTGGTGGAGGGGCGCCCGGGTGGCGGTACGGGCCTGACGATCATGCCCCCGCTATTCCTCAACGACGGCGACGCGCCGTCCGCGGAGGTGCGTACCATGATGATGCCATGAGGTGCAGGCGGCGTGGCCGTGGGTTGACAAAAAAATGGACGGGTGCTAAAAAAATCGATTGCTGCTCGATCGCGTGGGGATGGGAGAGGTGGCCGAGTGGTTGAAGGCGCCGCTCTCGAAAAGCGGTATCCTGCCAAAAGCGGGATCGTGGGTTCAAATCCCACCCTCTCCGCCAGTTACCGTGATGGCGCTTCCCCCCGGCCGGAGGCGCTGCGGACCCGGCGCCCCACGATGAGGGCGGCAGGCGTTGCCCCAGCCGATCGTGCTGCGGAGAGATGTCCGAGTTGGCCGAAGGAACACGACTGGAAATCGTGTGTGCTGCTAATACCGGCACCGTGGGTTCGAATCCCACTCTCTCCGCCATTTTCTTGACTCAACCGCCGAAGGCCGCCCGGCGTCCGCAATCTCAGGTCGCGGCGCCGCCATGGCCAAGGCCCGTTTGCTGTATATGTCCTATCTGGTCCTTGCCCGAAAATACCGTCCCCAGCGCTTTTCCGATGTCGTCGCCCAGGAACACGTCACCCAGACCCTGGCCAATGCCATCGCGGCCGGGCGCGTAGCCCACGCCATCCTGTTTGCGGGGCCGCGCGGCACCGGCAAGACGACGGTGGCCCGCATCCTGGCGAAGGCCATGAATTGTCGGCAAGGCCCCTCACCGGAGCCCTGCAACCAATGCGCCGCCTGCTCGGAAATCACCGGGGGGCACTGCGTGGACGTCTTCGAGATCGACGGGGCCTCCAACAACAGCGTGGATCAGGTCCGGGAGCTGCGTGAAAACGTCAAGTACATGCCGGCCCACACTCGTTACAAGATCTTCATCATCGATGAAGTCCACATGCTCAGCACTCCGGCCTTCAATGCGCTGTTGAAAACGTTGGAGGAGCCGCCGGCCCACGTGCTTTTCATCTTTGCCACGACCGAGGCCCACCGCATTCCGATCACCATCTTGTCACGCTGCCAGCGCTACGATTTCCGACGCATCCGCCGGAGCGCCATCAGCGCCTACCTGACCGAGGTCTGCGCCAAGGAGAACATAACGGTCGATCCGGAAAGCCTGGGGGTGATAGCGCATGAGGCCGGCGGGAGCATCCGGGACAGCCTGAGCCTGCTCGATCAGGTCATGGCCTGCGGGGAGAAAACGATACCGCACGCGCTGGTGCTGGAGACCTTGGGTGTCCTCGGGCGGCGGCAGGTGCATGCGCTCATGGACGCCCTGACGGCGGGCGACCTCAAGCGCTACCTGCTCGCACTTGAGGAGGTGTTCGACCGGGGCCATGACCTCAAGCGGGTCCACGCCGACCTCGTCGACAGCTTCCGGAACCTGCTCGTCATGCATGCAAGCGGCGACGCCGAGCGTCTGGTCGATCTGCCCCCCGGTGAGATCGACGCCTTGCAGGGACTGGCCCGGCGCGTGTCGGTACCGGAGCTCCAGCATATTCTGGACACCCTCTATCGCGAAGAGCCGGCGATGCGCCTCTCCACGAATCCCAAGCTGGCCCTGGAAATGGTCTTTTTCAAGGTCCGGCAGCGCCCGTCCGCCCTGTCCATCGACACCCTGATCCGTAAGCTCGACGATCTGCGCCGGGAGGTCGACGGCGGCGCCGGGGAGAGCCGGCCGCGTGGCAGCGGGGAGGGCACGGAAGGCTCCTCCCAGGGGGGAACCCCACCGGGAGCAAGAGGAGGGCCGACGGCCGCGGCGCCGCGTGCGGACGCATCTGCGGTCACGCCGCCCGCAGCGGCGACGTCCGCTGAGGTTCCGGGGGATTCGGTCTGGCAGCGCATCAGCGAGTTGGCTGCTCAGCGGCAGCCAAGCCTTGCCGCAAGCCTTAAAAAATGCGGGCTGCGCCGGCTTGACGCCGGCTGCTGGGAAATCAACCTCCCGGAGAATTCCTATGCCGGGTCCATGCTCCGGCGCGAGAAAAACATGACCCTGCTGCGGGAAGTCTGTGCCGAGGTGCTGGGGGCCGAGGCGCAGATCGCGATTGCCGCGAACGGCGCGGTTGCGCCGGCCGCGTGCGTGCAGCGCGAACGCAGTCAGGCGCGCGTGCAACAAACGCTGAACCATCCGCTGGTGGCCGAGACCATGGACATCTTCGACGGCAAACTGGTGGATGTACAGATGATCGAGGAGGCGGACAAATGAAGAACATGGGCAACATGATGAAGCAGGCGCAGCAGCTTCAGGCGCGCATGCTCAAGATGCAGGAGGAGCTGGGCGGCCGGACGGTGGAGGCGACTGCCGGGGGCGGTATGATCCGGGTCGTGGCCAACGGGCGCCAGCAGATCACCTCGGTTCATATCGAGAAGGAGGTGGTCGATCCTGAGGATACGGAGATGCTCCAGGACCTCATTCTGGCGGCCGTGAACGACGCCCTGACCCGATCCCAGGAGATGGTCTCCTCTGAAATGGGCAAACTGACCGGCGGACTGAAAATCCCCGGACTGAGCTAACCGGGCGGGCCAGGGGAAGCGGGCGCCATGAATCACTATCCGGCCTCCATCCGGTCTCTCATCCATCACCTTTCACGCTTGCCGGGCGTCGGCGAAAAAACTGCGGAGCGGCTGGCGCTGCATCTACTGCATGCTCCTGAAGCGTCGGTCGAAGAGCTGGCGCGCAGCATCCTGGAGGTCAAGCGGAAAGTCAGGCTGTGCTCGCGCTGCTTCTCGCTCAGCGACCAGGAGCTCTGCCCCCTCTGCAGCAACCCGGCGCGCGACACCTCGCGGGTGTGCGTGGTGGAACAGCCGGGAGATATGGTGGCCGTTGAGAAATCGGGCGCGTTCAACGGCAACTACCACGTGCTCTCCGGGGTGATATCCCCGCTGCACGGAGTGGGTCCCGACGACATCCGGGTGCGCGAGCTCCTGAGCCGCGTGGCCTCCGGCGGGGTCCAGGAGATCGTCATCGCCACGGGGACCAGCGTCGAAGGCGAGTCAACCGCCGCCTATATCGCCGAGCGCCTGACCGCCTATCCCGTGCGGGTGACCCGCATCGCCGCCGGGATCCCCATGGGGGGGGACCTGAAGTTCGTCGATCCGGTCACCCTTCGAAAAGCCATGGAGGCGCGCCGTGTCTTCGATTGATCCACGCCCCGAGCGCTTCTTCCAGTGCCGCCAGTGCGGCGACTGCTGCAAGGGCTACGGTGGGACCTACGTCGACGCCCAGGACATCGCGGCGATCGCGTCCTTCATCGGGGTCGACCGCCTTGATTTCGAGCGGAGCTATTGCCGGGTCTCCGGAGGGCGCGCGCTCCTGGCCCAAGGGTCCGCGGGTTACTGCATCTTCTGGGACAAGCTTTGCACGATTCACCCGGTTAAACCCCACATGTGCCGGCGCTGGCCCTTCATCGCGAGTGTTCTCATCGCCCCGGAGAACTGGCTGATCATGGCCGGTGCCTGCCCCGGCATGCGCACCGATCTTCCGTTGAGTGACGTCTGCCGGTGCGTGGCCGCGCAGCTGGCCGCCGAAGATCGCGGCAACGGGCGTTGAGAGGCCGGAAAGGAGTGCGCCCGATGGCACCGAAAGAGACCAGCCGGGAGGAGTGGGTCGAGCAGGTCGCCCGGCTGCGTGCGGAAGACCGGCGGCTGGAATCCGCCGTGCGCAAAACCGAGACCGCCTTGAAAGCCGTCAAGGATCAGCTGCAGCAGGCCCAGAAAATGGAAACCCTCGGCACGCTGGTCGCCGGCGTTGTGCATGAGATCAACAACCCCATCAACCTCATCATCTACAACCTGCCGCTGCTGCGGAAAATCTGGACGGACCTTCTGGGGGTCTTGATTCCTCTGCAGGCGAGCGACCCCCAACGCAAGTTCGGCGGATTTACCATCGAGTTTCTGCGGGACAACCTTCCTCAGCTTCTGGCCGACACGGACATGGCCGCCAATCGTGTTACCAAGATCGTCTCCGACCTCAAGAATTTTTCGCGCCAGTCCAACCTTTCCGAAAAGCACCTCTTCAACCTCAACACGGCCGTCAAGAACGCCCTGAGACTGGCCCAGACCACCCTGCGTCGCGCCGGGATCACTGTGCAAACCGACCTCGCGTCGGATTTGCCCGAGGTCGAGGGCAGCCTCCAGAGCATCGAGCAGGTGATCCTGAACCTGGTCATCAACGGGGCTCAGGCGATCGACCATGCCCAGATCGGAAGAGC
>JBFYWT010000166.1:0-3598 GCA_041310895.1 Desulfobacteraceae bacterium
AGTACATCACCCGGCCCCCCTCTTCCCCGGCGCGGGGCCCGAGATCCAGGATCAGGTCGCTTTCGCGGATGATTTCGGGGTCGTGCTCCACGACCACCACCGTGTTGCCGAGGTCGCGCAGGCCCTTGAGGATGCGGACGAGGCGATGGTTGTCCCGCGGGTGCAGCCCGATGCTCGGTTCATCCAGGACGTAGAGCGCGTTCACCAGCGAGGAGCCGAGCGCCGAGGTCAACGCCACGCGCTGGACCTCTCCGCCCGAGAGGGTGCGGGACTGGCGGTCCAGGGTGAGGTAGCCCAGGCCGACGTCCTTCAGGTATTTCAGCCGGCGGCGCACCTCCGCCAGGATCATCCGGCCGGCCTCGTCGCGGTCGCCGATGGGCAGCCGCTCGAAGAGGTCGAAAGCCTGATCGACATTGAAGGCATAGATCTGGGCGATGGTCAGTCCGTTCAGCCGGTAGAGCAGGGTGTCCGGTTTGAAGCGGGTGCCGGCGCAGGCCGGGCAGATGTCGTAGCTGCGGTAGCGCGAGAGCAGCACCCGGACATGCATCTTGTAGGTGCGGTTTTCGAGCCAGCGGAAATACCCGTCGATGCCGTAGTAGGCGGAGGTCCCGCGGGTGATGGCCTGCTGCTGGGAGTCGGCGAGGTCCCGGAAGGGCCGGTTGAGCGGGATCTTCTGGGTGCGGCAGAAGGCGGCCAGGTCCTCGTATTCCACCCGGCCTTCACGTACCCCGCCGAAAGGCTTGATGGCTCCTTCGGCCAGGGTGCGGGAGCGGTCGGGGATGATGAGATCGAGGTCGATGCCGATGGTACGTCCGAAGCCCCGGCAGGTATCGCAGGCCCCGATGGGGCTGTTGAAAGAGAAGTGGCTCGGGAGCGGGGGGCTGTAGGTCAGGCGGCAGGCGGCGCATTCAAGCCGGCTGCTGAAGACCCGCGGGGTCTCCGGCGGGGACCACAGCGTGAGTTGCCCGCCGCCGAAGCGGAAGGCGAGCTCGACCGAGTCGAACACCCGGCGCCGGTCGGCGGTCGGCAGTGAAAACCGGTCGACCAGAACGGCGATTTCATCCTCGCCCGGGGGCGGGGTCCATTGCTCGAGGGGCAGCACGCGGCCCTCGCGGTAGAGGCGGTCGAAGCCTTGTGCCGTGAGCGAGCGGCGCAGCTCATCTACGGAAGCGTGCTCCACCCGACACGGGAAGGTGATTGTAACGGCGCTCCCCTCCGGCAGCCCGCTGAGATGGCGCCACACGTGGTCGGGGGTTTCAGGCTCGACCGGTTGTCCGCAGGCGCGGCAATGGAGCCGGCCGAAGCGGGCGAAGAGCAGCTTTACGTAGTCCGTGAGCTCGGTCATGGTGCCCACGGTGGAGCGTGAGGTGCGTACCGGGTCCTTGCTGTCGATGGCGATGGCGGGCGGGATCCCGTCGATCCGCTCCGCCTGGGGCCGGTCCATGCGGTCCAGGAACTGGCGGGCGTAGGGCGAGAAGGTTTCGATGTAGCGCCGCTGGCCCTCGGCATAGAGCGTGTCGAAGGCCAGCGAGGATTTGCCCGAACCGCTGACCCCGGTGACCACGATGAAGCGGTTCAGGGGGATCTCCAGGTCCAGGCTCTTCAGATTGTGCTGGCGGGCGCCGATAATACGGATGGCGGAGGTGTTCATGGGTGCGGCAACGGCTTCCTTCCCTGGGGGACAATGTTCGAGGACAAACATAATCCCCCGATCCCGGTTGGCAAATGGGGTCGCGCGCTTGTAATCCTCGGGAAAGGTGTTTATCACTATCCGATCCGAATCGGACGAATGAACCGGCTCACCTCATGCCGGCGGGAGATCTGACCAACCCCAATGAGAACGCTATCGCTTCTTTTCGCAAGTGTTGCCTTGACCGGAGCGCTCCTCTCGTCCGGTCCGGTGAATGCGGCCGAAGAGGTTCGGCTGCCCGCCGACGCGGCGGCCGGGGTGCAGCACCTTTTAAGCCTGGTGGGCCCGGAGGGTCGCGAGAATTTCCAACCGGAGCGGGTTGCCGGGCTCCTGAGCTTTGTCTACGGACCCAAGCGTCCGGGGATGATCTACACCGCCGAGCCCATCGAGGGTTCGGCCTCCGCCTACACCGAAGTGGACGTCAACATGGGTCTGAAGCCTTTGCTGCAATACACCTTCAACCCGGATGTCCCCTGGTTCGCCACCACTCCGTCCTCGCTGCGATGGACCTCCTGGACCCACACCGACCCGCCCTGGACGCAGCTGCCCAGGATCTGGGAGCTTTTGCCGGCCGGCGAGGCCCCCCAGGTCATCCGCGGGATGGAGACCGTCGAGAACACCCCGGACCTTTTCTCGGGAGCCTATTACCGCTACGACCTCTATCGCACCCTCATCCTCTTCCGCCACGAAGGCCGCAACGTCCTCATTTCCCTATCAAGGCAGAAAGACCGCTCCGAGGTGGGCAAGAAAGGTTACATCGTCGGCAAAGACGACGACTGGTCCTATTTTTACTCCGGCGAACCGGGGCTGAGCGTCGGCGGGATCGGGTGGATGAGCTCCTACATGTTCGACTCGGTCGGGATCGCCGTTTATGCGGAAAAGGCCCCCTCAGGGGCGGCGGTGCGGACCGCCAACGTGAAATGGGTGCGGGGCGGGTGGTCGAACATCAACGTGATCCAGAACGGTCATATCCACAAGGGGATGCAGCGTTTTGCCCAAACCCTCAAATCGATTCTCGAATCCCCGCGGCTGCCTGCGGTCAAAGTCCTGGAAGAGTCCGCGGCCCAGGTCGCACGGCTCAGCGACGGTGAGCTCCGCAACAAGATCAACCTCTACCGCGCCATCCTGCTCTCCCGGGCGGAGAAGCTCGATGGGGGGGCGCGCAAGCACCTGCCGGACTCCTTCTGGGATGACGGGGTCTGGGCGGGAATGACGCGGCCGGCGATGGAGGCCGTGCTCGTGCTGGAGAGCTTGAAAGCGCACCTGGGAAAAATACCGTTGGAGGAGATCCGCGAGCTAGTCTCTCTTCCAGCCCTTCAGCGCCCACAGCAGGGCGGCTAGCGACAGAGCGGTCAGGACCGCCGATAAAATTCCCGTTCCCCAGATCCCCGCAGCCAGCCAGACGGGTCCTCCCAGGAGCGCGCCGGCCACCCGTCCGGCGCCGGCCGATGCGTAAAACGCGGCGATCATCGTCGCGCGCGCTGCGGGCAGCAGCTCGGTCGTGACCGAGAGGACGGTGACGATGGTCATCTCGAACATGCAGAAGTGCAGAAAGACGGCTGCGAGAGCCAGCGGGAGGGTCTGGGCCGCGATGGGCAGCAGCAGGTAGGTGAACACGCACAGGAAAACTCCGCCGATGGCCATCCGTTTCAGCCCCAGGCGGTCCCCCAGCCCCGCCGTGATGGACTCCCCGAGCAGCTCCCCCGCCCCGATCACACTGGTCCCGACGCCGAGCGCCAGCACGCTCAGCTGGAACGCCGCCTCCATCCACGCGCCGAAAATGACGAAGAGGTTGTCCATGGCGGTGTTGAAAAGGAAGGCGAAGAGGGCCATGCCGAGGGCCGGCCGGCTCTGCAGAATCGCCGCGAAGAGTTGACGGAAGTCGACGCGTACGCGCGCCTCTGCATC
>JBFYWT010000158.1:0-3341 GCA_041310895.1 Desulfobacteraceae bacterium
GGTTTTTTTGGGGTGAGGGGCAGGCGTCGAAAAGCCTCCGGCCGTCGGAGAAGGGGATGATGTGGTCGAACTCGGCGTGGATGACCAGCAGCGGTTTCGTCCAGCGGGCGATCTTGTCGATCTGGCGGAAACCGGCTTCCTCCCGGTAGCCGATGGCTGCCGGGTCGACGCCCAGCAGTTGCAGCAGCGGCCCGGCGCAGGCGAAGCCGCTTTCGACGATCAGGCCGGATAGCCGGTCCGGGTGGGCGTCGGCCAACTCGAGCGCCGAGGCGCTGCCCAGCGAGCGGCCCATCGCGAACAGGGGGCCGCGGAAGCCGTGGCCCGCGAGCCAGTCGCCCACGAACGCGAGGATCGCATGGCAGTCGTGCATCATGGCCGTCACGGTGGGCCTGCCGGTGGAGCGGCCGTAGCCCCGGTAGTCGGCGGCTATGAAGTTGATCCCCATGCGGTTATACCGGGGCCCGAGGTCGTCATAGTCGGCCACGATTTCGCCGTTGCCATGGAAGAAAAGGATGCTCGGAGCGGCCGGGTCGGCCAGGTGCAAGCGCGCGCCCACGACCGCGGCATCCGCCACGGGGATGAGAACGTCGCTTGTGCCGGGGGTCCTCGCCTGCGCCTCGGGAGCGGGCGCCCCTAAAGCGCCGGGCTCGGGGCGGGGGTGGAAGAGAAACGCGAGAACCTCAGGACGATCGAGGCAGGCATAATCGCTGGCGGCGTGTGAGTTCATAGATTCATCCCCTTGGGCGAGTTCGGGCAGGGCGCCAGTTTCCCGTCGGCCAGGCCGGTGCGCGGGCCGGCGCATCCCGTTCCCAGCCCCAACGCGGCCCCCACTGCCAGCAGGAAAACCCAGGCGTATTTCACGGTGCCTCACTTCATGAAAAAATCGTCGATGCTGCTGCCGAATCGTTTCAGCAGGCCGTCGGGCTGCTTTTTCGACCCCGGGGAGGATGACGCGGCCGGGGTTTTATAGGGCCCGTTGCCGGCCGCTTTGATGGCCGTCCGGCAGGGGTCGGCGTTGCCCGAGGAATGTTCGAGGAAGACCGCGGCCAGTCCCACGGGACCCAGCAGCGCCCCTCCCATCGCCTTGGCCAGCGTTTTGGCGGCATCCGTGGTGCTGATGGAGAGCGCCGGATCGGACAAGGGCCCGGTCAGCACGAAGGGCTCGGATAGTCCGCCCAGACTGAAGCCAAAGCCTCCCGTCAGCTGCGAGATGTCTTTTTCCCTGGGTACGGGTTTGAATGCGAACCGCAGTTCTTCGTCCTTCAGATTCACCTCCCCGACACCCGTGGCCACCATTCGGTTGGTGACCAGCAGCATCACATCGCTGTGGGCGATCCCGTTCACCACGTTGAAATCCAGGACAAGGCATTCCACCTCCGTCACCGTTGCCGGTTGCGATAGCGGGTCGAGCAGGCGCGTGAGCAGGGTGCGGAGGTCTGCCCCGAGAAGCTCCCAGTACTTGCTGGGGAAGTGCCCCTTTTTGGCCACGGCGATGACATCGCCGTCCATGTGTGCCATCCAGGCGGCCGGTGATGCTCCGGCCGTGTGCGCCTTGATGTCGAGGTTCAGTAGCCCGTCGATCGGCTCGCTGCTCCAGAGGGCTTGCAGCATTGCATGAATATCAAGGTCCTCGACCTTCAAGCTGGCGGCCAACTTGGCCGCGGGGTTACGGGCATCCAGTGCGAGATCCAGTTCGAGCCTGCCTCCGCCAACCCTGGCGGTGAGCGGCTGCAGACGCAGTCGGCCCGCTTCGAGCCTGGCAGTGCCGTGAACGTCGTCCACCGCGAGCCTGGGAAACAGCAGGTGGTCCACGTCTACGCGGGCACTGACGTCGGCGCGTTGCAGCCAACTGAAATCGAATGAATCTGCCGAGAATACCTTGCGGGCCCGTTGCGGGTGGGGGGCCGCCCTCCCTCCGGCTTCGGTATCGCCTTCGCGGCGCAGAAGGGGCCGGAGATCCAGCCGTTCCGATGCCAGGGTCGCCTCGATGAAGGGTCGATCCGCCCCGGCTTTTACGGACAGGGCACCGGTGATCCGGCCCTCCCCCAGTGTCGCCGCCATGTCCGCTACCGTCCAGGACCCGGCCTCCGGATCGGTCAGCCGGCCGGAAATCGTGAACGGCCCCGACAGGGGGAAGGCGGCGCCGGTGATCTGCTGGAGGTTTGTGAGATCGGCCCCTTTTGCGGCAACGGAGAGATCGAACCCCGCGAGGTCGGCGGGTTTGCGCAAGCTACCGGAAACCGAAATGTCCATCCCGGCGGCCCGGGCGGTCAACTCGACCGGCCAGGGTGCAGCCGGGGTGATCAAGCCGGCGATCGACCCGATCCGGCCGCTGATCTGAACGGGAAGGGCTTCAATCCGCCCCTGGAACTGCACGTTCGCCGATGAGTGAAAGCTCTCGGCCTTGAATGCCAGGCGGTCGATCCAAACGGTCCGCTCGCCCCCGCTGCGGTGGTCGCTGAAAACGATGGTGCCGTTTTCCACGGACAGCTCTTCGCAGGCGAAGATGTCCGGCCCGGGCTCTGCCGCCGGGGGTGGGGCGGTTATAGTGCCGGGTTTTACGGCGTCGGCAAAGTCCCAGTTCGATGCTCCGGAAGAGGCGGTCTCGATCAGCAGCGCGACGTCGACGAGGTCCAACCGCCTCACCCGGACGATGCCATTGAGCAGGGGGAGCAGATCCACCCGGGCCTCGAGCCGCTTGACGCTCAGCATGTCCGGTCGGGAGCCCCAGGCGGCGTTTTGCAGCGCGCCGTCGCGTGCCTCAAGGACCAGGGGAAAGCCGAGCTTGATCCGGATGTCCCCGCCCAGGGTCAACCTGCGCCCGAGAGAATTCTCGACGGCCCTGCCGATCGCCGGCTTGAACCGGTTGTAGTCGTAAGAGGTAAAGACGATCGCGGCAATGGTGAGCAGCGCGGCTGCGACGGACGCGGTGATGCCGGTGACGAGTTTCCAACGCATATCGGTGTCAGGTCCTTGCCGTGTCAAACAGGGTTTCGTGAACTCTTGTCCAGCTTACGCCCGGATCTGATTTTCGGGTGTCCATGTCTATGGTTCCGTTGCCGGCCTGTCTTCCGGCGCATCGGCGTCCGCTGGCGGGGCGATGTAGCGCATGGCCCACGCGGCGATGACGGAGCCGGCGTAACGGGCATCCACGGGGTCGGACAGCAGGTGGTCGGCTGTGTCCAGGGAGACGTAGCTCTTGGGGTGGCGCGCCGCCTGGAAGATCCGGGAGGCGTTCTCGATGCCGACCACCTCGTCCCGCGGGGAGTGCATGACCAGGAGCGCCCGGTTCAGGTTGGCCAGGAGATCCTCCGGGTCGAGACCGCGCAGGTCATCCAGAA
>JBFYWT010000056.1:0-8960 GCA_041310895.1 Desulfobacteraceae bacterium
GGCCGCTGTTGTCGCCGCAGTTGTCGTCGTTGATGCCCAGGAACAACATGCCGGCCGCGGGCATCCCCAGCGCGATGGTCTGGTCGCCGATCCCGAACGGCCGGCTGTTGCCGACGCGGCCGATGAGGGCGCCCGCCAGGGTGCCGGGAATCGGCGCGTTCGGCGAGGTCCGGCCCGTGCGCGATCCCGCCACGCCGGCAATATCGTTCCGGTCCGCGCTCAGCCGGATTTCCCCGGTGCCGTTGAACGTCACGCGCTGGCCCTGGCGGACCGTACGGCCGGTGCTCGTCCAGCACGGGTTCGCCGGGACGGTCATGCCGGCGCCGCCCGGATCGAGGGCGCCCGCTGTCCCGCTGTCGGTCGAGGTCGGCATGCCCTGCCAGGTTGCGAAGTAGATGCGCGCCACCTGGTCCGAGTTCACCTCACGGTTGCCGCGCGGCGTGCGGAACGAGAGGCGCAGCGGGTTGGTGCCGCCGATGTCGGCGAGGTTGCCGTTGAAGGTGTCGCCGCCTGTCAGGACGACGAAGGCGCGGCCGCTCTCGATCCTCGCGGTCTCCGCGGCGGGAAACTGGTCGTTCGCGAAAGCGATCGCCGCCACCTCGCCGCGCGGGATCCGCTGCTCGGCGCCGCGGACGTTGAGGACGAACCCGGAGGCGTTGAGATCGACGAGATCGCCCCTGACGCGGTCGCCCGACCTCAGGACAACGGTGACCGGCGCCGCGGCCGCGAGAGAGGCCGTCACGGCCATGAGGACTCCGAACGCCACGAGCGTAGAAACACGTCTTGCCATGTGCACTCTCCTGGAGGCCAAGCGACAGTCCGGGCCCGCAATCGGTATACCGCCATTATATGGTGAGGCCCGCGGCGCCCCTGTCCCAATTTGGACACCGCGTGCCGGCCAGGCCCGGCCGGTATAATGGTCGCCGTTCCCGTCGGGTGCCCGGCACACGAAACGATGACGCGCGCGGTCTTCTTCGACGTCGACTTCACGCTGATCTACCCCGGCCCCTCTCTTCAGGGAGAGGGCTACGGATTCTTCTGCGCCCGCCACGGCGTGGCCGTCGACACGGCGCTGTTCCGGACAGCCGTCGCGAAAGCGTCGCCGGTGCTCGACGAAGTGAAAGCGCACAACTACGACGCCCAGCTGTTCATCGACTACACGCGGGCGATCATCGAGCAGATGGGCGGGCGGGGGCCCGGCGCGGACCTCGCGGCCAGGGACATCTACGACGAGTGGGCGGCCTGCCATCACTTCTTCCTCTACGACGACGTCGAGCCGGTCTTGCGGAGGCTGGCTGAGGCCGGCCTGAAAATCGGGCTGATCTCGAACACGCAGCGCCCCCTGGACGAGTTCGCCTCCCACTTCGCCCTCGACCGCATCTTCTCGGCGGCGATCTCGTCGGCCGAGCTCGGGTTCCTGAAGCCGCACCCGGCCATCTTCGAGGCGGCGCTGGCCGCCGTCGGCGAGCCCGCGGCCGCCGCGGTCATGGTGGGCGACAGCGTGAAGGCCGACATCGAGGGCGCCCGCCGGATAGGCATGCGCGCCGTCCTTGTCCGCCGTTCCGGCGCCGGCCTCTCCAGCCCCTTGCAGCACGTCCTCGGCCCCGGTTACGAGGACGTGCCCGTGATCGCGTCGCTCGCGGAGCTGCCCGCGCTGCTGCTGCCGGATGGTGAGTCTCGAACCCCGGTCCCCGAAGCCCGAATCCCGAATCCCGAATCCCGAACGTGACCACCATCCGCCGGCTCCACTCGATCTCCGAATACCGCGACGTGATCGCCCTGGAGCAGGAGATCTGGGGCGCATCGGTCCCTGAAGACGCGGTCGGCGTTCCCCTGTTCGTGGCGGCCCTGAAGCGCGGCGCCATCCTGCTCGGAGCTTACGACGGCAGCCGGCTCGTCGGATTCGTCTTCTCGTTCCCGGGGCTGAAGGACGGACAGCCGATGCAGTGGTCGCACATGCTCGGCGTGCGGCCCGAGTACCGCGCGTCGGGCATCGGCCGCGAGCTGAAACTCGAGCAGCGGCGCGTCAGCCTCGCGATGGGGATCGACCTGATGGAGTGGACCTTCGATCCCCTCGTGGCCGTGAACGCCCGCCTGAATGTCCGCCGCCTCGGTGTGGAGGTCGAAGAGTACGTCGTCAACGTCTACGGCGATTCGGTCAGTCCGCTCCACAGGGGGTGGTGCGGGACAACGGCGGGCACGTCGTAGCCCTGAAGTACACCATGAAGGCCATCTACAACGTGGAGGCCGGCGACGTCTACTGGGCGGCGTCGGATGTCGGCTGGGTGGTGGGCCACTCCTACATCGTCTACGCCCCGCTCTTCAAAGGGTGCACGAGCATTCTCTACGAGGGCAAACCGGTCGGCACCCCGGATGCCGGGGCCTTCTGGCGGGTGATTTCCCAGCACAAGGTCAAGTGTCTCTTTACAGCCCCCACGGCCTTTCGGGCGATCAAACGCGAGGACCCCAACGCTGAAAAGATGAAGCAGTATGACCTCTCCGGCTTCAAGGCCCTCTTCCTCGCCGGCGAGCGGCTGGACCCGGACACCCTGCGCTGGGCGCAGAACAGTCTGAAGGTGCCGGTGATCGACCACTGGTGGCAGACCGAGACCGGCTGGGCGATCGCCGCCAACTGCATGGGGCTCCACCACTTCCCGGTCAAGGAAGGCTCCCCCACCAAGCCCGCCCCGGGTTGGAGCCTGGCCGTGCTCAATGTGGACAAGCAGCCGGCGGAGGCCGGGCAGGTCGGGGCCCTGGTGGCGAAGCTGCCGCTGCCTCCCGGGACCCTGCCCACCTTGTGGAATAACGACGCGGGGTTCTTGAAGTCCTACATGGAGGAGTTCCCCGGCTTCTACAAGACGGCGGATGCCGGCTTCATCGACCCGGAGGGCTACGTCTACGTCATGTCGCGCACGGACGACATCATCAACGTGGCCGGACACCGGCTCTCCACCGGCGCCATGGAGGAGGTCCTCTCGGACCACCCGGATGTGGCCGAGTGTGCGGTCCTGGGGGTCGAGGATGCCCTCAAGGGCCAGGTGCCCATCGGGTTCATGGTGCTCAAGGCCGGCGTGACGCGTACGGAGCATGAGATCGTCCAGGAGGTGGTCCGGATGGTCCGGGACCGTATCGGGCCGGTGGCCTCCTTTAAAACCGCCACGGTGGTCAAGCGGCTGCCCAAGACCCGCTCCGGCAAGATTCTGCGCGGCACGATCCAGAAGATCGCCGACAACAAGGAGTGGAAGATGCCGGCCACCATCGACGACCCGGTGATCCTGGACGAAATTTCCAGGGCCCTGACGACCATCGGCTACGCCCAGGCGCGCAAGGGCTGAACCGGGGCGCGCGCTGCGCACCGAACGTCCAAAGGTGAGCCATGGCCAAGAAGATCCTGATTGTGGACGACGAGCCCGGCATCATCGTGGCGCTGCAGTTCCTGATGGAGCAGAACGGGTTTGAGACCATTGTGGCGTTCAGCGGCGAGGAGGCCATGGAGGCCGTCGCGCACCATCGCCCGGACCTGATCCTGCTCGACATCATGCTGCCGGTGGTGGATGGGTTCGAGGTCTGCCAGCGGGTGCGCGAAAACCCGGAGTGGAGCGGCACGCGCATCGTGCTGGTCACCGCCCTGGGGGGCGAGGCGCACGTGACCAAGGGGCTGGACCTGGGCGCGGATGCGTATGTGACCAAGCCCTTTTCCAATGCCGAACTGGTCGCCAAGGTGAACGAGCTGCTGGGATGCCGAGGCTGACCCGCAACCGCTCGTTCATGTGGTTCGTGCTGGTGTCGGTGCTGTTCTTTGCCGGCGTGGCGGTGAGTTTCGGGGTGATGCTCTGGCACGCGCTGGCCCCCCGGGAGCAGGACCTGCTTCTGCAGCTGATGGGGCGGCATGCGAGCTACCTCTTCGGGGCCGGGGTGCTTCTGCTCGCGGGGCTGGGGTTCGCCCTCGACTGGGTGTTCCGGCTTTACGTGCTGCCCCTTGATCGCATCGCCGAGGGGACCGCCCTCATCTACCGCTCCAACCCCGCCCATCGCCTGACACCGGAAGGCAGCCCGGATGTCATGCGCCTGGCGGCCGTCATCAACCAAGCGGCCGACCGTTTCGAGGAGCTGAATCGCTCGGTGGCGGAGCGCATCGCCGAGTCGCGCGCACGCCTGGAGCAGGAAAAAAGCATCTTCTCGGTGGTGCTGGCCGAGCTGCCCGAAGGGGTCGTGATCTGCAGCCCGGAGGGACGCATCACCCTCTACAACGAGCGCGCCCGGGAGCTGCTGGAGACCGCCCACGTCCATACCCCGTTGTCGCGGCCCTCCCCGGGAGGCGGCTGGATCGGCCTGGGCCGTTCCATTTTCGGCGCCATCGCCAAGGCCCTGCTGACCCATGCCCTGGATGATATCGACGAGCGACTGCGCCGGGGCCGATCCGATACAGTCTCCTCCTTTGCCATGCTCGGCGGCCATGACCGGATTCTGCAGGTGGTGGTGGTGCCGATCCTCAGCCCCCGGCGCGAACTTTCCGCCTTCGGGTTGATCCTGAGCGATGTCTCGGGCCCCACCGAAGCGTTTCAGCGCGCGGAGGCGATGTTTCACACCCTCGCCCGTACGATGCGCAGTGCCCTGGCCGGTATCCGCTCGGCAATCGAGCTCATTCTATACTATCCCGATCTGCCGGACGCCAAACAGCAGGAACTGCACCGGCTCATCCACCGTGAGGCGCTCGGCGCCGGGGAGGCCACGGACCGGCTGACGGCCGAGTACGCCGCCACCGTCCACCCGCCGGGCTCCCGGCAAAGCATCCGGGCCGGCGATTTCCTCGACACGGTGCGCAAACAAGCCGGCGAAAAACTGAGGCTGAAGCTGAACGTTGCCGCGGCCGAGGAGGGGAGCTGGCTGCGGGTGGACCCCTTCGCGATGGTACCGGCGGTGGTGTTCGTCCTGGGGCGCCTGAAAACGGAGTTCGGGGTCGACGCCTTCGACTGCGAGCTCCGGGTCCGGGAGCGGGCGGCGGAGCTTGACCTCGGGTGGGCCGGGCCGCCGCTGCGCCTCGAAACGCTGCGCCGCTGGGAAAAAGAGCCGCTGGTGCTCGCGGACGAACCCTCGCAGTGGACGTTGCAGGAGGTTCTGGCCCGCAACAAGGCGGAGATCTGGCCGCACGCCGGGGGCGGCAGCCCCCATGCCTGTCTGCGTATTCAGCTGGAGGCGGCCGAGCCCGTGGCGTCGGGGAGTTCCCGGCGGCAGACCATGCTGGCCACCGCGCGGCCGGTTTACTACGATTTCGATCTCTTCGGTCAACCGGGGCAGTCGCCCGAGCTGGATGACCGGGCACTGGCGGAGCTGGCCTTCACCGTGTTCGACACCGAGACCACCGGTCTCAACCCCCGCGAGGGGGACGAGATCGTAGCGCTCGGGGCGGTGCGCATCGTGAACGGGCGCCTCCTGGAATCCGAGTGTTTCGATCAGCTGGTCCGTCCCGCGGGCCGCCTGCGACCGGAGTCGATCCGCATCCACGGGATCCAGCCGGAGATGCTCGCGGACCAGCCCGAGGTGGGCCCGGTGCTGGGGCAGTTCCAGCGCTTCGCTGAGGGGACGATCCTGGTCGCCCACAATGCCGCGTTCGACATGCGCCTGTTGCAGCTGCAGGGGGAGGCGGGCGGGATTCGCTTCGAAAACCCGGTGCTCGACACGATGCTGATCTCCGCCGTGGTTCACCCCGCCCAGAGCGGTCACGATCTGGAGGCGATCGCCGAGCGGCTGGGGGTGGTGATCATGGGCCGCCACACCGCCCTGGGGGATGCGATGGCGGCTGCGGAGATCTTCCTGAAGTTTCTCCCCCTGCTCGCGGCTATGGGGATTCACACGCTCGGGGAGGCCCGGCAGGCCTCACAAAAGACCTACTATGCGCGCCTGCAATACTGACGGCGGCCCCACCTCCCCACCGACCGGTCAGGCGCGGGGAGGGGAAGCTATGAGCGGGAGGGTGACGATGAACGTCGCGCCCAGCCCCGGCCGGCTCTCGGCCCAGATCCGGCCCCCGTGGAACTCGACGATGCGCCGCGTGATGGCGAGCCCGAGCCCGCTGCCGGAGGGCCGCCCGCGGGCGTGGTCGCGTGCCTGCCGGAACTCCTCGAAGATGATCTCCAGGTCCTCCGGCCGGATGCCCGGGCCGTTGTCCTGGACCTCGATCCGCAGATGATCGGAGTGGACCGTGACCCGGAATTCGATCCGCCCGGCGGTGGCATCGCAGAATTTGAGGGCGTTGGAGAGCAGGTTGAGCATCGCTTGCAGGAGTCGGTCCCGGTCCCCGGCCACGGGTGGCAGGCGCTCGGGCAAGAGAAGCTCCGTGTGGATCTGTCGCTCTGCGGTCAGCGGGCGCACCGATGCCAGGGCGTCGCGGCAGACCTCGCCGATGTCGACCGGGAGAAGCTGCCAGGGCACTTTGCCGGTTTCCATCTTCTGGAAATCGAGCACCTGGTTGATCAGGCGCGTCAGACGTTCGCTTTCCTTGATGACGATCCCGGTCAGGTTGCGGTGCTGCGCCTCCGGCAGGCACGGGTTGGCATGCAGAATTTCCGCAATGGAGCGCACGGCCGTCAGGGGCGTGCGCAACTCGTGGGTCACGGTGGAGATGAACTCGTTCTTCAGACGGTCCAGGTCCTGGAGGCGCAGGTTGGCGCTCCTGAGCTCGGCCGAGGCCTTTTCCAGCTGCCGGCTGTAGGCGATCACTTGGCGGGTTTCATCGAGGATGTCCATCACCTCCCCGATGCCGAGCGGTTCCTCGGTCACGACCGAGGCCACCATCACCCGGGCCGAGGCCGACCCGATGGCGCCGGCGAGCTGGGTCTCGGCGAACGTGACCAGAGCGGGGTCGGCGGCCGACAGCGGTCCCCAGAGCACCTTGCGGTCGCGCGCGAACGCCGCGAGCGCCTCCTCGGTCCGCTGGGTGCCGAGAAAACGCTCCAGGAGCGAGCGCAGGTCGCCCACCCGGGCGGTGCCGCGCCAGACGGAGGAGTCCTCCGGTTTGGCCGGGTAGGTGAAGACGTCCACGAAGAGCGCCGCCTGGGAGTGTTCGATGGGCGTTTTGCGGCTGATGAGCGAGACCCCCACATAGACCCCGGCGTTCGCCAGCAGGCTCCAGAACACGGCGTGGGCCACCGGGTCGAAGCCTTGCAGGCCGAAGAGCTGGGAGGGGCGGAGCGCGGCGATGCCCCCGAGGCCGCGGGTGATCAAGTTTTCATCCAGGAGCCCCGTCTCCGCGAGCGAGGGCAGGACGAGGGTGTAGGCCCAGACGCAAAACCCGGCCGCCAGGCCGCACAGGGCCCCGCGGCGGGCGCCCTGTTTCCAGAAAATGCCCCCGATGATGGACGGGGCGAACTGGGCGACCGCCACAAAGGAGATCAGGCCGATGGAGACGAGGGCGTAGGCCTCACCCACGAAGCGAAAATAGGTGTAGGCCGCAAGCACGATCAGCACGATGGCGGCCCGGCGCACGTTGAGGACGATCGCGCTGAGATCCCGGCGGCGCGAGCGCTGCACCCAGGGCAGGCGCAGAACGACGGGCATGACCAGGTCGTTGCAGATCATGGTCGAGAGGGCGACCGTTTCCATGATCACCATGCCGGTCGCCGCCGACATCCCCCCGATGAAGACCAGGAGCGTCAGGGCCTCGTTGCGCATCGCCATGGGCAGGGTCAGCACGAAAGTGTCCGCATCGACCCCGCTGGCGAAGTGCAGGCCGCCCGCGAACGCGATCGGGAGCACGAAAAGATTGATGGCGAGCAGGTAGAGCGGAAACAGCCACATCGCCTTTTGAAGGTGTTCTTCGTTGACGTTCTCGACGACAATGACCTGGAACTGCCGGGGCAGGCAGACCAGGACGAGCATCGACAGGGTGATCTCCAGCGTCCAGTCGAGCGGGTGCCCGCCCTGGATGCCGGAGGCAAGGAGCTCCTGCAGCCGGGGCAGCTCCGCCGCCCGAGCAAAGATGTCGCCGACGCCGTTGAAAATTCCGTAGGTCACCGCCAGGCCTACGGAGATGAAGGCCACCAGCTTGACGATGGATTCAAACGCGACGGCGGCCACCAGCCCCTCGTGCCGCTCGGTCGCATCCAGGTGGCGGGTGCCGAAGAGGATCGCAAACAGCGCCAGCAGGAGAGCGACGTAGAACCCGGTGTCGTGGGTCACGGGGATGTCCGCGAAATAGCGCGGCATGACGATCAGGGGGTACTGGTTGATGATGGTGTAGCTCGTGGAGATGGCCTTGAGCTGCAAGGCGATGTAAGGCGTCACCCCGACGACGGCGATGATCGTGACCATGGCCGCGAGGCCGCCGCTCTTGCCGTAGCGGGAGGCGATGAAGTCGGCGATCGAGGTGATCCGGTGAATTTTGCTGATGCGGATGATTTTGCGCAACACACTCCAGCCGAGCGTGCAGAGCAGGGTGGGGCCGATGTAGGTCGGGAGAAACCCTACCCCGCTGACCGCCGCGCGCCCCACGCTGCCGTAGAAGGTCCAGGCCGTGCAGTAGACGGCCAGCGACAGGGCATAGATGGTGGGGGTGCTGATGATGCTGCGCCCCTGGGCGGCGCGGCGGTCGCCGAAATGGGCCACGGCGAAGAGCACCCCCACGGTGCCGAAGGCGAAAATCAGGATGATTTCGGTGGTCAGCATGGGGGTTCGCGCGACCCGTCCGCGGGCGGCGGGCCGCGGCGGGTGATGAGCATCGTCAGGCCGATGACCAGGGCCCAGATGAGAAAGAGGTAGACGTAGAGCAGGGGCACCCCGCCCCAGGTCTCGGGCCGGCCGAAGAGCGCAAGGATCGGGTGGTTGAAGAGGATCCAGCCGAAGACGAAGAGGGCTGCCAGTCGCTGGTTTTTCAGTCGCTCGGGAGTCATGGCCGCCGCCGGGGTGAGGGGGGCACGACGCGGTGGACATGGGGGTCCACTCGCGGGTATATAGATGATTCG
>JBFYWT010000213.1:0-4202 GCA_041310895.1 Desulfobacteraceae bacterium
CCAAAATGAAAAGCACATTGAAAATGTTGCTTCCGACCACGTTGGAAACGGCGATCTCACTGTTGCCGTCCAGGCCGGCCCGCAGACTCACGGCGAGTTCGGGGGCGCCGGTCCCATAAGCTACGACGGTCAGACCGACGGCAAGGGGCGGGATCCCGGCGATGGCGGCCAGCCGCGAGGCCCCGCGCACCATCATCCCCGCGCCTGCAATGAGCAGCAGGAATCCTGAGACCAACATTGCAATGTCAACCAACTCCACGCGATCAATCCTTAAAGCAGTGATACGGAAAATTCCGTAACAGCTCAAAACAATTGCCGTCGGCAATGGCCGGTATAGTAAGCCCGTCCGGGGTGCGGTCAATGGGGATAGCCAAACGCCGGGTTATGATCTATCATGAGCCGTACTTGCAGCGGGTAGGAATGCCATGAACGCAAATCAGATACCCCATAAGCTGGCCGCGGCGAAGGCGCGCGAGCAGCAGCGCCTTGAGGCCGGCGCCGACCCGAAGGTGGCCGGCTGGCAGTGTTTCCTGGAGGGTATGCTCGTCCGGCTGGAGGAGTTCCTGGCGCCGGGCAGACTCGTCACATTCCAGTCCCTGACGCCCGAGGAGAACGCCTTCTTCACGGAGATGGGCCGCTCCTTCGAGCTTCCGTCCGACGTCTGCGCGGTCTTCATCCCCCCCAGCGTGCTGCAGGGCATGCTTTTTGCCATGGAATCGGGGCCCGCCCCCGCGCGCATGCTGAGTGACACGGGGATCGTGCTCGCCAGCCGCTGCCGCGACTATTCCATCGTTCTCAATACGCTCTTCGCCATGCCGCCCTTTGCCGCCGGGATCGACGTCTACGAGGAGGGTCGGCTGCTCGCCGGCTACAGCTACCGCACCATCGCGGAGTGCCGGGAGAACCTGCCCCGGGTCATCCGCACCTATTTCAAATCGGGAAATTCCTGAGCGGGTTGATGGCGTCTTTCGGGGTGTGATAAGGTCGATTGGTGAATCGAATGCTCAAAATCGTCGCCATCGCCCTCCTGGCATACGCTGCTTACTGCGGGCTGCTGTTTGTCGCTCAGCGGCAGGTGCTTTTCCCGCGCTACATGATCCCCGACCCGGGCGCGACGGACACGGAGCGAATGGGGATCGAGGTGCTGTGGCTGGAGGCCTCCTTCGGCAAGGTCGAGACCTGGTTCCTGCCCCCGGCGAACGGCCCGGCCGCCGGGCCGGCGCCGGCCGTGATCTTTGCCCACGGCAACGGCGAGCTGATCGATTTCTGGCCGCTGCTGCTCGAGCGCTTCGCCCGCATGGGGATCGGCCTGCTGCTGGTGGAATACCCGGGCTACGGGCGCTCGGCCGGGAGCCCTTCCCAGGCCACGATCGCCGAGACCTTCACTCTGGCCTACGACCGGCTCATGTCCCGCCCGGATGTCGATCCGGCGCGGATCGTTCTCTTCGGGAGGTCGCTGGGGGGCGGGGCCGTGTGCGATTTGACATTGACAAGGCCGGCCCGCGCACTCATTCTCATGTCGTGTTTTACGAGTGTGCGCGCGTTTGCGATCCGTTACCTGGCGCCGGCCTTCCTCATCCGCGACCCGCTGGACAACCTCGCGGCCGTGCGCCGGTTCGAGCACCCGGTGCTCGTCATCCACGGCCGGTCGGACGAGGTGATCCCCTTCGGGCATGGCCAGGCACTGGCCGCGGCCGCCCCCAACGGGAGGATGATCGCCTACGACGCCGGCCACAATGACTGTCCGCGGGACTGGGAGCTCTTCTGGCGGGACGTCGAAATTTTTCTGAGCGATGCCGGGGTGTTGCCGCAGCTTGCCTCCGGCAACTGAACGGGTCGCGACGATCCACCGCGGCTGTGCCGTGGCATGCTTCAGGGGGTCATCAAATCCCACGAGGGATAACCTATGAGCAGAACCACTTATGAGCGCCCCGTTCTCGGGGCGCTCATTCTGACCCTGATCCTGGCCGTGGCGGCCCAGGCCGCAGTCGAGGTGATTGCGATCCGATATCGCAGCGCCGCGGAGCTGCTGCCGGTCGTGCGGACCATGCTCTCGGCGGACGGGAAAGCCTCCGCCGACGACCGCACGAACTCTCTCATCATCGTCGACAGTGAGCCGGCCATCGCGCGGGTGTTGCAGTTTTTGACCGCGATCGATGCGCCCTCCCGACAGGTGACCGTGCGGGTGCGCTTCCAGGAGAGTCGGGAGCGCGAGGAGCGCTCCGCCGCGGCCGGGGTGCGGGTCTCCGGCGGCGGCGGTTCGGCAGCGGCCGGCCGGGCGCCCCGCGGGAGCGACGGGGTCAACCTGCAGACCCAGGAGCGCACCCAGCGGACGAGCGGCGGCGCGGAGGTATTCGTCAGCACTCTCTCGGGGAGCTGGGCTTTCATCCGGGTGGGACGGGAGATCCCTTTCACCCCCCGCTGGGCGGAGATCTGCCGCCGCCACGGCCGGACGGCCACCTTCCAGAGGATGGAGACCGGCTTCGAGGTCAAGCCGATCCTGCAGGACAACCTGGCCCTGGTCGAGATCGTCCCGCGGATCTCCGGCATGGGATCCGGCGGCTCCCCCGGTGAGGTGCGCTTCACCGAAGCCGCCACTCAGTTGCAGGTCCCGACCGGGAGCTGGGTGTCCATCGGCGGCGCGGAGCAGGGCGCCCACGAGGTCATGCGTGCCATCCTGGAGGCGGGCTCCGATCGGCAGTCCGGCCGGCTGAGTATCGAGCTGATGGTGGATGCGAGGTAGGGGAAGAGCATTACGTAAATCGGGTCCCAACGAAAAGAGGGGTTTGATCATGGGTTGGAAGCTGTCTCCGGGCGTCGCGGAGATTCTCGAGAAAGGCGCTGATTCCGCCGGCATCTCCCGGGAGGAGGCGTTGATCCTGATGCGGCTTGAGCTCGGGAGCAAAGAGACCTATGCGCTGATGCAGACCGCCAACCGGATGTCGCGCCGGTGGTTCCGCAACAAGGGGGAGAAGCATTTTCACATCGGGCTCAACGTGGAGCCCTGCGCCATGGACTGTGCGTTCTGCTCCCTGACCCGGCGCGCCGGGGTTTTCAAAGAAAAAATCGAGTTCTCCGAGGAGACTCTGATCGCCTGGGCCCGGCAGGGGGAGGCCGCGGGAGCCGACGCGCTCAACCTCATGACCACCGGGGGCTATCCCTTCGGTCGCCTGCTTGAGGTCGGGCGTCTGCTCAAAGAGCACGTTGCGGTGCCCTTGGTCGCCAACACGCGGGACATCACCCACCGCGAAGGGGAAGAGCTCCTCGCGGCCGGGTTCGTCGGGTTCTACCACGCCGTGCGACTGGGAGAGGGCCAGGTGACCCCGTTCAAGCCGGAGCGCCGGGTTCAAACCATCCGGGTCCTGGGCGACGTGGGCCTGCGCTGGATGAACTGCATCGAGCCGGTCGGCCCCGAGCACAGCCCCGAGGAGATCGTCGATCTCATGCTGCTCGCCCGGCGCCACGCGGCCACCTACAGCGGCGTCATGCGGCGGATCAACTTTCCCGGGTCCCCGATGGAGCGCTACGGCATGATCACGGAGCTCGAAATGGCGCGGATGGTGGCGGTGAGCCGGCTCGTGATGGGCGCTGGGCCGCGCGCCCACTGCACCCACGAGCCGAACGCGGCCGCGCTGCTCGCCGGCGCGAACCTGCTCTTCCCGGAGGTGGGTTCGAGCCCGCGCGACGGCGAGGCCGACACCGGCCGGGGCCGGGGGCGCACGCTGGCCGATTGCACCCGGCTCTTCAAAGAGATGAACTGGGAGCCCGATCTTCCGTCCAACTGCTTTTTCAACATCGGCGCCGAGCGGCCGGCGGCCGAGGCACGCGCATGACGGCCGGCCGTGAACAGCATCCGTCGCTGCCCGTGCGGCTGAGACTCAGCCTGATTCAGATCGTGCTGGCGGTGGGCCTGATCGGCGCGGCCGCCTCCGCCCCGGCGGAGGAGGTGCGGATCGGCACCTGGAAGACCCCTCAGACCATCCAGCCCTTCTTCTACGAACGGTTTCTGCCGGCCCCCTTCAAGGCCCGTGTCTTCGCCTTCACCAACCCCGCCGACCAGAAGACGGCACTTCTGGCCGGAAGCCTCGAGGTCTGCGGCACCACCCTGGCTCATGCCATCTTTTCCGCCGCCCAGGGCCAGCCCGTCGTCGTGGTGGCCGCGCTCTGCAACAAGGCCTCGGCCCTGGTGGTCCGGAAGGAGG
>JBFYWT010000221.1:0-26191 GCA_041310895.1 Desulfobacteraceae bacterium
CGCAACGGATGAGGCCGGCCACGAGCCGGCCCGTGCCCTCCCGGATCGCTCCCATTGCCGCTCCGGCCGCCGCCAGCGGGTGCGGGCGCTCCTCGGTCTCCTCTTCGTCCTCCGGTTCATCCGGAAAAGCGCTCATCCGGAAGAAGCCCCCATCGTCGTCTTCGGCCGTTACGACACCGGCGGCCTCGGCCACCCGCGCCCGAGGAGCGGCGCCCCCCGGCGGCAAAGGGGCAACGGCCGGCACCGCCGGGGGCTCCCGGACGGCGGGCTCGGTGCCGAAGAACTGATGCACAAGCTGCCGGGCCCACGGGTCGTTGCACGCCGTGGTGCGCAGCAGTCTCGCGACGGCGCGGCAGAAGCCCTGATCGGGCGTCTCCGCCCCGGTGCAGACCCGGCGATAGCACTGCAGGGCCGGATAATCGGCCGACTCCTGCGCCAGGTACATGCGGGCCAACGTCTTCTGGATCCCTTCGTTACGGGTGTGTGCGGCGGCCAGGCGTGCCGCGAAACCCAGGTCTTCCTCGGCCAGGCCGCCGCATCGCTCCATCTCCACCACCCACTGTTCGGCGACCTCCTCGTCGCCCGGCGCCCCCGTGAGGTAATGGCGGATAAAGGCCGCCCGGACGCCGCGGCCGTCGGGGCTATCCAGGTGGAAGCGGGCCAAACGGGCGTACAGGGCCGGGAGACGCCGCCGGCGCACGGCCGGCGAGATGAGGAAACTATCGAGCACGGCCCGCGCGCGATCGAACAGCACCGCGGCCGCGATGCGCAACCCGTCCCGTTCCGCCTCCTCGGCGGCGGCCAGCAGCCGCCGTACCCGCCACCGCCCCCAGCGGCTCGCCGCCCCGCCCACGACGAAAAAAAGAGCGATCATCAGGACCGCCGCCACACCGGGCGCCGCCTCAAAGCCGATGGTGGGCTGGAGCAGCAGCATGAGCCCGAGGGTCGCTGCGGTCCCGATCATCAGGGTGATCCACAACCGGGCCGTTAAGTGGCGCAGCCAGTGGGTCATCTGCTCCTCACCGTCAGTTGGAATCCCGGCCATGTCCCGGACTTTCGCCGGTGGCCGATTCGCGGGGGTCGGGGGCGAAGAGCGCGGGCGGCGCCTGCCCCTCGCGCAGGGCCACTTCCATGCGGCTGCCGCCCCAGAGGGCCGGGGCCTGCCCCGTGACCGGGTTGACCGCTACGAAGCGGATGTTCCCGGGCACGGGGAACTCCCGCGGCGGTTCGCCCGCGGTGGCCTTGCGCATGAAATCGGCCCAGATGGGCGCGGCCCCCCGGCCGCCGGTGATCCCCCGGCCCTGGGTGTCGCGCATGCTGAAGGCACGGTCATAGCCGACCCACACCGCAACGCTCAGGGTGGGGGTGAACCCGGTGAGCCAGGCATCGTTGAATTCGTCGGTGGTGCCGGTCTTGCCGGCGGCCGGCAGGCTGAAGCCCATTTGGCGCACGACCCGCGCCGTCCCCTCCTCGAGGGCGGCGCGCATCATGTCGAGCAATTGAAACGCAATGGCGGGGTCCAGGGTGCGGCGCCCGGCCATCAGCCGCTCCTGGAGGATCCGGCCCTGAAAATCCTCGACCCGCCGGATGAAGAAGGTCTCATGCGCGATGCCGCCGGCGGCAAAGGTAGCGAAAGCGGCCGCCATTTCGAGCGGGCTCACCCCCGAGGTACCCAGGGCCAGGGAGGGCACCGGTGCGAGCGGGCTCTTGATGCCGCAGCGGCGGGCGACATCGGCCACCGCCGCCGGCCCGGTCCGCTCCACCAGCTGGGCGGCGATCGAGTTGACGCTGTGGGCCAATCCGCGCTTCAGGATCATCGGCCCCTCGAAGTCGCCGCTGAAATTTCGCGGGCTCCAGGGCGGCTGCCCGGCGACCGGGATCGCCACCCGGCGGTCGACCAGCACCGAGGCCGGGCTCAGTCCGAGTTTTTCGAAGGCCGCGTAGTAGACAAACGGTTTGAACCCGGACCCCGGCTGGCGCTGGGACTGGACGGCGCGGTTGAACTCGGATTCGGCATAGTCGCGCCCGCCCACGAGCGCTCGCACTGCCCCTGAGTGCGCCTCGACCGCGGCGAGCGCCCCCTGGAGCCGGCCGGCCGACCGGCCGCCGACCGGGGCGGGCACCCCGAGCATCCGGTCCAGCCGATCGAGCCCCTGCTGCACCGATTCCACGCCCAGGGCCTGGAGCTGGGGGTCGAGGGTGGTGAACACTTTCAGCCCGGCGTGGTGGACCACGTCGGTGCCGAAGCGCTCCTCGAGCTCTTTGAGAACGACGTCCAGAAAGTAGCTCCCGGCCGGCTCGCCCCCGCTGCGTTCGCGCAGGTTCAGGGGTGCCTGCCCGGCCTTTTCGGCCTCCTCGGCGGTGATGTTCCCGACCGCGCTCATGCGCGCCAGGACCACTTTCTGCCGCCCCTTGGCCCGCTCGAAGTAGCGGAAGGGGTTGTAGCGGGTCGGCGATTTCGGCAGACCCGCCAGCAGGGCCGCCTCCGCCAGGGTCAGCTGCAGGGCGGGCTTTCCGAAGAACACCTGGGCGGCCTGCTCCACGCCGTGGGCGCCGACCCCGAAGGGGATCTGGTTGATGTAGGCCTCGAGGATCTCCTGCTTCGTGAAGCGGGATTCGATCTGCAGCGCCACGAGCAGCTCGCGGAACTTGCGCGTGTAGGTGCGCTGAAAGCTGAAAAAAAGGTTTTTGGCGAGCTGCTGGGTGATGGTCGAGGCGCCCTCCACCCGGCCCGGACGGAACAAGGTCACCCACAAGGCCTTGAGGGTGCGCAGCTTGTCGAGACCGCTGTGCGCATAAAAGCGGTGGTCTTCGGTGGCGAGGACCGCCTGGATGAAAACGGGCGCGACCCGGTTGAGGGGGACGACCTCACGTCCGCCGATCAAAAGGATGCGCTCCCCGGTGGCCGCAAAGATCTCCGTCGGCGGGGTCTCGATGATCCGGGAGAGCGGCTCGGGCACCTGGGGCAGGTCGCGGATCACGACGAGGAAAAGAAAAACCAGCATCGTCGCCCCGACGCCCAGGAGCAGAAAAACGGAGTAGAAAAAAATCATCAGCCGCTGCATCGATACCCACCCGCGGGAGTGGCGCGCCCACCCCTCATTGGATCGTGTACGTGGATCCCGCCCCACCCCCCGCGGGCCGGCCTTCCAGGGCCGACCGCAGCCGCCAGACCGCCCAGTCCTGCGCGTGGACCATCTCCACCCGCCGCTCCGCGCCGGCGCGGATCTCGAAGCCGACGTCGACCCGCCCGGAAACCGCTTCGTCGGAAATCCCCACCCGGGAGATCCGGCCCGAGACCTCGAGCAGCCGCTCGGGCTGGGCGATCAGCCCGCGCTGGACCTCCTCCGGCAGCGACGCCAGGGCCGTAAAAAAACGCTCCGCCGGGTAGATCCGGTTCTGGAAATCGGGCAGATCGTCCAGGGAGCGGCCGGCCGCGGCACTGCCCCGGGAGAGCGCGTTCAGCGCAGCGGCCCCCACCTTGACCTGGCGCAGGACGTGGTTGTCGGGCTCCAGAAGATAGATCACCAGGCCGTCGGCAGATCGCTCCAGGTAGGCGCGGCTCCAGCGGCCTTCCGCGACCAGACGCAGCAGATCGAACGGGGAGAGCAGCTCGGCGGCGAACCCCGCGGGCAGCTTGCGGTAGATCTCCCGGAAGTGCTCGGTCGACAGCATGACCCCCTGGCCGGGTGCCAGCGCCTCGACGACCTCGCTGAAAGAGCCCGCGTTGCGGGCCACGCGCTGGTAGCTTTCGAGGTCGGCGGCGAGCTTTTCGACGGCGCTGCGCGCAACCTGGGTCTTACGGCCCTTCTCCCAGATCGCGCCGGATTCCGGCCGCTCGGAGTTGGTCGACCCCAGATAGGCCCCCACCGCCCGCTCCAGCCAGTCATAACGCAGCTCGGCCATCAGCAGCGCCAGCACGATCAGCCCCACGGCGATGGGCTGGAGGCTGAAGGCACGGCCGGCCCACTCCCGCAAACTATTGGGTTCGGTCCAATCCGCCATGAGGGGATGGTAGCAATAAACCGCACCGGCTGGCAAGGGCGGGGGCGCGGGCATCGCACCGCAGCCGCGGCGCCGGCGGCGATTGACAGATGCCGCGGTCTTCGTCACAATCCGCTGGAACCAAAGGAGGGGAGGTTGTGAGGTTTTTTCAGCGATGCGCACTGACGGCAGCTGGGGTCCTGGTCGCGCTCATCGTCGGCGTTGCGGGGTCGGCCGCCCAGGTGGTCGTCTTCGACCAGGTGGGTCTTCTCGGCGCTCCGGCCAGCCTGGCCGTTCGCACCACACGCCTTTTTTCCGCCGCCGGGGGCCGGCTCGTTGACCTATCACTGGATGGGGAGCCGCTCGGCCGGCTCATGACCGGCGCCGACGGCTTCGGCTACCGGCGGGTAACCCCGCAACGCCGCGGCCTGCTGAAAATAGAAGCGTGGGCGGACGACCGCCGAGGTGAAGGGCGGCTGCTGGTCCTGGCCCCTGAGGACGAGGCCGTTCTGATCGAGCTTGAAACCGTGCTCATGAGCGTGGTGGCGGGCGCCGCAGAACGCGAAGATTGCCGCAACAGCCTGGAGGCGATCGGCCGGCGCTTCCGGCTGATCTACGTGGCACGCTGGCTGGGGGCCGATTGGTCACGCGACCGCATCGCCCCCGCGGGGCTGCCCGAATCGGTCGTGTTGACCTGGAGGGGGGCCGCCCTGCTGAGATCCCTGCAGGACCAGGGCGCGCGGATTGCCGCCCTGGTGGGCTCGGCGGCCGTGGTCGCCGAGGGCCGCTCACGGGTGGAGCGGCGCTTCAGCTTCGAAAAAACCAGCGAGGCCGCCGTCGTTTCCCGCTGGGAAGAGATATCCCGGAACCTGGGGGCCGCAGCAGCTAGTCGGTGAATGCGTCGGGCTCGCTCAGCTCCTCGGAGAGCGTCTCTTTCACCTCTTCCTCCAGGGAACGGATCGTCGGGAAAAGATCGGTCAGGACCGACTTGGCCTTGTCGACATGCCCCGAGGCCTTCGCCAACTTGGTGCCTTCAGACGGGGTCAGCGACACTCGCTCCCGGACCTCGTCGATGTCCTCCCTGAGCACATCGCACTCGCTGATGATGTTCAGAAACTCTTCGGCATCCATGCGTGTCTCCCCCTTTATGCCAGCGGTTACCCTCTCGACTGAATTTCACTATCGGCTGATCCGGCGGTGAGCTTAACAGGGTTTTAGCGGCGCGAGGGGATTCGGCGGGGCAAAACGTCCGGATCGGAGAGGTGGGCAGGGAGCGCCGCTCAGTGCTGACGACAGTTTCCGCGGGCGGCGATCGGCGCGTCGCTCTTGCCGCAGCTGCAGCGAGCGCAGGTTTTCAACTCGACGGGCTCCCCTTTGGGGCGCCGCTTGAGTAGAAACGCGAGGAAAAACAGGACGAAGACAGCGACACTGATCACCAGCACAATCAACCATTCGACCATTCGGGGACCTCTCTGATGCCGCCGCGTCGTTATCCCGCAATCGGCACTACAAACGTAGTGCATCCCGGCGGCCGCGTCTACATCGAAATTGCATTCGCACCGGGGTTGTGATCTAGTTCCGCCCCGGAATGACACCTCCGCCTTCACATGCCGGCCTGCGCGAGCTGGAGCAGAGGCTTGCCTCCACCGAGGATATGGCCGTCGAGGCGCACAAGCCCCTGGCTCCTTTCACGAGCTACCGCATCGGCGGCCCCACGGACCTCTGGGCGGCACCGCGCTCGGAGGCGGCCGTGCGGCGGGTGATCGATGCTGCGCGCGACACCCAGACGCCCCTGTTCATTCTCGGACGCGGCTCCAACATCCTGGTCTCCGACCGCGGCTGGAGGGGACTTGTCCTCTATATCGGCGAAAATCTGAGCGGCTGGGAGTTTCACGGTGATAAGGCCGAGGTCCGCGCGGGCACCCTGTGGATGGACCTGATTCATGAGTCCGTGCGGCGCGGGATGGGCGGCATGGAGCTGATGGCCGGAATCCCGGGGAGCATCGGCGGCGCCCTGCGGATGAACGCCGGGGCTTTCGGCCGCGAGATCGAAGCCGTCACCCTGGAGGTGCGCGGGTTCGGCTGGGATGGGTCCGAGCTGCGGATCGGCCGGGGGGAGATCGATTTCGGCTACCGCCGGGCCCCGCAGTTGGCCGACTCTGTCATCACCTCGGCCTTTTTCCGGTTTCAGCCCGAGCCGGCCGCCGGGCTGGCCGCCCGTATGGAGGAGATCCTCCGCCTGCGGGCCGAGAAACAGCCCTTGGAGGCTCCCTCCTGCGGCAGCGTCTTCAAGCGTCCGCCCGGCTATTATGCCGGGTCCCTCATCGAAACCGCCGGGCTCAAGGGGGAGCGGATCGGTGGGGCGGAAGTCAGCCGCAAACATGCCGGGTTCATCCTGAACGTGGGCGGCGCCAGCGCAGCGGACGTCTATCGCCTCATGACCCGCATCGAGCAGCGCGTCTTTGAACGCTTCGGGGTCAGGCTGGAGCGAGAAGTCCAGCTGGTGGGCGACTTCGACCCATGAACGCGGCAGGGGATCTCACCGAAGCGCCGGCGGTTCCTTCGGCCGGTCGACTCACGCGCCTCTTCATTCCGCTGGCCGTTCAGGCGGCCTCCCAGTCGCTGTGCTATCCCCTGGTGGCCATGGTGGCGATGCGGGGACCGAACGGCCCGTCGGACCTGGCGGGGCTGGCGCAGTCGAACACGGTCCTATTTTTTCTGGGCATGTTCGCCATCAGCCTGGTCCCGACCGGAATGGTCTATGCCCACACCCGTGAGGGCTACCGCCGCTTTCACCGGTTGACCCTCGTCATCGGGGTGCTCGCCGGAGCTGTACAGGCCGTACTCTGCATTCCCTGGGCGTCGCACCTTCTTTTCGAGAGCCTCATCGGGCTGCCGCCGGCCATGGCGGCAGCGGCCCAGGTCAGCCTGATCGCCAGCATCCCCCTGCAGGTGCTGTTCTTCTCGCGCATTCCCTATTTCGTCGCCATGTACGTGGGCAAGGCCACCGGTATCGCCAGCCTGGCAACCATCGGCCGGGTGGCGTTCACGGCCCTTCTCTCGCCGCTCTTCTGCCTCGTCGGCGCCGTCGGGCCGGTATGGGCCGTGGTGGCCCTGACCCTGCCGGTAGGCCTGGAAGCCGTCGTATCGGGGGTATTCGCGCGGCGCTTCATCCGGCAGCTGCCGGAGGACACGGCGGCGCCGGCGGCAGTGCGCGACATCCTGCGGTTCAACCTGCCGCTGACGGTCGGCGGTTATTTCTTGTCGCTTGCCACCATCGGAGTAGCCGCCTTCATCGCCCGGGCGCCCGAGCCGGAGATCGTTCTCCCGGTTTATTACCTCGTGCTGGGGCTGGCGAACCCGGTGGCCTTCGCCGCCACCCGCATGCAGACCATAACGCTCATGTTCGCGCCCAGCCCCCCGGTCCGGCGGCGCACCCTTCAGTTTTCGATCGGAGCCGGATTGATTCTCGGCCTGATCCCTCTGGCCTTCATCCTGCCGGGCGCGGCGGAGATGTACTATGTTCGGCTTCAGAACCTCGACCCCCAGCACCTGTGGATGGTTCGCCGCACGGCCGCCGCCCTCATGTTTTTCCCCCTCGCTGTGGCCCTGCGGGCGCAAATCGAGGGGGTGGCCGCTTATTTACGGCGCTCGGTTTCGGTTCTGATCGGCCATGCCGCCCTGCTGGCAACCATCGCCGGCGGCGGCATGGCTGCCCTGGCCCTGAACCTTCCCGGCTACCTGATCGGCGCTTTCTGCCTCACGTTAGGCAGCGCGGCCTCCTCGGCCACCATGCACTTTTCCTTGAAGCTCGGAGAGACCTCCGGCCGCTGAGAACACTCAGCGGATCGCTAAGGCGATGGCGGACGCCGGTTCAATCCTCCTCCCACGTGATGCACTCCACGGGGCAGGAGCTCATCGCCTCTTCGATGCAATCCTCCGGGCCGCCTTCCGGCCGGGCGACCATCGCTTTCTCCGAGGCATCGTCGAAGCTGAAAACATCCGGGCAGAGCTCTACACAGGTCTGACACCCCACGCATTCGTCGCTGTCGATCACAACTCGCTTGGCCATTATAACCTCCTTTTCTCACAGGCACCGTTTCGGGCGGTCCCCATGCGCGTATGCGGCGAACCGCCCGTTGGTTTGAACGCGCCGTGCGGCACGGGTTGCCGTACCGCAGGCGATCTGGTATGGAGTCTCTTTAATTCCCCGCTTCAGCAGGAGGCCGATCCATGAGTGAAAAGGAAGAAACCCTCGAATTCAAGCTTGACCGCACCAACCTGTTTCTGGAGGAGACCTTCACGGATTTAAGCGGCAACTCCGTCACGCGGTATACGCCGGTCAAGCCGGACGGCACCCCCGACAAGGGCCGCCGGGTGGTTTTTTTAGGTCAAACCAGCGTGTTCACACCCAACGGTGCCCTGCCGGTCCACAACCAGATCAACGCCGCCGACCTGCCCCAGGCGCTGAAACGATTCCCGGAAGCCATGCAGGAGGGCCTGCAGCGGCTGATCGAAGAGGCCCGCGCGCTCCAGCAGGAAGAGAAAAAACCCCCTCTCATTCAAACCCCGGAATCGCGCATCATCGTCCCGTGAGGCACGCTGCCGCTCGCAGGCCAACGGCACCCGTGGACCCGCCGCGGATGGCGACAGGCACAAACGCCGCCATGGGCTGAAAGAGGCCGTTTCGGGGTGGCCCCGCGCTAGTCGGCCGCTCCGGCCGCAGCGACCGGGTTGAGCGGGCTTCCGGGCGGATAAGCCCGCGCGGCCATCTCGCGATCCAGCATGAGCAGTCCCGACTTGTCGATGCCCACCATCCCCAGTTGTTCGGCGATCTTGCCGGCGTTGGCCTCCTCCTCGATCTGCTCGTCCGTGAACCATGCAAGCAGCGGCTCCGAAGCAAATTCCTTTTCCTGCCGGGCGACCGCCATCAGATCGTTGATCTTGCCCGAGATGAACTTTTCGTGCGTGTGGGCATCCTGAAAAAGGTCGAGGGGCGATTTCCACTGGGTCTTTAACTGCTTGAGATCCTTGAGCGCTACCTTGCCGCCGCGGTCGATCAGGTGGTTGAAGAATTTCATGGCGTGCAACATCTCCTCGTGCGCTTGAACACGCATGTAATGCCCCATCCCGTCCAGGCTCTTGGAGTGGAGCCAGGCCGCCATCGAAAGATAGATGTAGTAGGATTCCAACTCGTTCTTGATCTGCTCGTTCATCGCATCGTTCAATTTCTTACCGATCATGGCTGATCTCCTTGCGAAAGTAATGTGAGCGGGTCGGTTTCGGTTGAATTTGGAACCGAATCGTTATCACTGCCGGTGCCCTTGTCAAATCGGCCCGTCAACTTGACCCGCAGCGGGTTTTCGGACTATAGCCATCGCTGGCAGCCCAGCTCCACGGGAGTTGACATCGGCGCCGCAGGCCGTGATCCGGGAGTGTGCGGCTGCCACTGAAACCGCCCCGGACGGGCGGCCGGGAGAACGCTCTGATGTCCGAACAACTGAACCTCTTTCAGCCCGCCGAACACCCCATGGCAACGGAGGACGTCCTGCCGGCCGTTGCGGCCGAGGTCGGCGCCCTGGACGAGCTGTTCCGGTCGAACCCTCGCTGGCGCGGCCGGCAGGACTTTTTCGACCTCCTGCGCTTCGTTGCATGCTTTCCGCAGTATTCGCCTTTCAACGGGTTTCTCATCTTTTTGCAGCGGCCGGATGCCACCCGCGTCGCCACCGCCCGCGCCTGGTGGCAGACCTGCCGCCGCCGGCCGCGACCGGGCGCGCGCCCCATCCTCATCCTGGCCCCCATGGCCCCGGTGATCTTCCTGTTCGATCTAAAGGACACCGAGGGCGATCCGGTACCCGTCGCCCCCCTGCGGGCGGCGGCAGTCACCCGCGACCGGTTGCCGGCGCGGGTGCTCGAGCACACCCTGCACAACTGCGAGATCCAGCGGATTGCCGTGCGCGAACCCCAGGCGCTCGACCCCGCGGCCGAGCGCGCGATCCGCGTCACCGCCGCCGTGCGCAAAGCCCACGCCGGCCACAACCTCGAGGCGGCCCACCGCTACCTCATCCTGACCGACCCCGGCCTGCCACCGGAGAAAAAATACGGGTCCCTGGCGCTCGAGCTCAGCCGGATCTTCGGCGGCCACCTGGGGGCCGACGGGGACGCCTGGTGGCCCGACCGCCCTGACACGGACGTGGAGCAGGCCGCGATCGAGGCCGAAGCCGCCGCCTTTCTCGTCTGCCGCCGCAAGGGGCTTGAGCAGCTGTCGGAGCGGATGGCGGCGGCCGCCGCAGGGGAGGCCCGCGACCTGCCGCCCCTCAGCCTGCAGGCCGTTTTCCAGGCCGCCGGCTACATCGAGACGATGGGAAAACAACTCTGGCGGCGGCCGCCCAAAAAGGGCCGGCCCTGACCGCGGCCGGGATGACCCCATGCGCACGGCACCGATCGAAATCGTCATCCCGCGGGAGAAGGCCGTTTTCTGGCTCGACCGCAACGGCCGCTGGCGCAACAGCGCCGGGCCGTTCCGCAACCCCCGCATCATCGACTACTTCCACGCCGCCATCCGGCGGGATGCCGCCGGCTATTATGTCGTTCAGGAGTGGGAAGGCGTGCGCGAGAAGGTCTACTTCCCTTTTGAGGACACGGCCCTTTTTGCGGTCGAAGTCGTGACCGAGGAGCCCGCCGAGATGGTCCTGAACACCGGCCGGCGGCTGCCGCTTGACCCGGAGGCGCTTTTCATCGCCAACGACGCGCTCTACGCCCTCGCCGGGGAGGAGTGCATCAAGTTCACCGACCGGGCGATGATGAAGCTCTCCGACCTGATGGAGTTCGAGGGCGAGGAATACTATATCCGGCTGGCGGGCCGCCGTCACCGCATCCGGGAAAAGGAGATCCCACCATGTATAAAGTAAGCGTCATGTACCCGAACCGGGAAGGTACGCGTTTCGACCTCGGCTACTACCGCACGACCCACATGGCCCTGGTGGCCAAGCACCTGAAACCCTTCGGCCTCATCAAAACCGAAGTGCTGAAAGGGCTCTCGAACGGCGGGGGTCAGCCGGCGCCCTATGTCTGCATCGGCAGCCTCTATTTTGAGACCGTCGACGGCTACGAAAAAGGCATTGCGGCCTCGGCGGGCGCCTTGCGCGGCGACATCCCCAACTTCACTGACCTCACGCCCATACGGCAGATCAGCGAAGTGCTGGAAAACTGACGACTTCGTAAAAACCCCAATCTCTCCCGCCCAAGGCGGGATTGCGCGTTCCCGCCACGGCGGGACGGTCGCTGCGGTCCCGCCGTGGCCGGACGACGCATCCACTCTCAAGTCGGCCGTCTGAGCTGCCGATGAAACAGGGGTAAGGCCCGCTTCATTCCGAACCATCTGTAATCGAACAGGCTTGCCATGCGACATGTTACGATGCCACAGCGTTTTATGGGCTGGAGCCGTTGGCTCCTCCTGATCGGGATCCTCCTCATTCCCGTGGCCATCACCGCAGCGCCGCTCGAAAGAGCGCCCGAGCCCGAGCCCCCCACCGCCGGTCTCGAAAGACCGTATGATTCAACGGGGGATGAACGGAGTCCTGCGGCCACCCCCGCGGTTCCGACCTCAGCCTGGAAGGCCCCCGCGGCTCTGGTCGAGTGGATCTACCACAAAACCGGCGACAATCTTCACCCGGACGGCAACGAGCAGCAGCTGGTGTGGCTGATGAATCGGGCACGGGCCAACCCTGAACGCGAGGGGCAGTGGCTCGCCACCATGACCGACCCCAATGTGGCCACCGCCCGCAGTTTCTTCGGGGTCGATCTTTCCGTGCTGACCGCGGAGTTTGCGGCCATCGGCGCCAAACCTCCCGCCGCCTTCGACGTCCGCCTCTACCAGGCGGCCGAGGGCCATTCCGCCTACCTGATCGCCGCCGACACCCAGTCCCATGACGGCCAGCTCGCCCGGGTGAACAGCGCGGGGTTCAGATGGACCCAGTACCGGGGCAATGTGTTCTCCTATTCCAGGAGCGCGGTCTATGGCCATGCCGCCTTCAACATCGACTGGGGCGAGGGGAGCAACGGCACGCAGGACCCTCCCGGCCACCGGTATGCCATTATGTCGATCGACGGCAATTACTCGAATATCGGCATCGCCGTGGTGCCCGAAGCCAGCCCGTCCACCGAGGTCGGGCCGCAGGTGGTCACCGGCAACTTCTGCCGGGCCGACACGGCCTATGCCGACCACTACAACCGGTTTCTGGTCGGCACGGTATGGGAGGATACGAACGCCAATTCCCAGTACGATCCGGGGGAGGGCCTGACCGGTGTGACGGTGATTCCGGACAAGGGCGAGTTTTTCGCGGTGACCGGCGCCGGCGGCGGCTATGCCATTCCGATCACGGCGGAGGCCGCCTATACAGTCACCTTTTCGGGGGGGGAGTTGATCGGGGTCTACACGCGCAACGTGGTCATCGCTGCAACCAGTGTCCTGCTCGATCTGGAGTACTACGCCGCATCTTTCACGTCGCCGCCGCCTGTCAGCGGCGGAACCAAGAGCGGCGGGGGTGGGGGCGGCGGGTGCTTTATCCGCTCGGCGCACCCGGCAGCGCCGCCGTTCGGACGACTGGCCCTGATCGGGTCGGCGCTCCTGGGGCTGCCGGCGGTCCGGCGCATCGCCCGCGGCTAAGACTTGGCCATGGCCGCCGGCCTGAATGCGCTCAACTGGGCGATGTGCCGGTTTTCTTCCGCGATGATCTGCCGCAGATGCGCCCGGGTGTCGGGATCTTCGATGAACGGTTCGATCAATTCATAAAACAGCACCGTATCTTTCTCAAACTCGGCGAAAACGGAGACAAGCTCCTCGAGGCTTTCGATCTGCGAAAAATCAACCTCCTTGAGCGAAAAGCTCTGGCCCCCTACCAGGTCGTTGAAAACCTCGCGGCTCATCTCCTCGATGAAGGGGTTTTGAGCCCCCGTGTCGAGCCGAGTCTGCAGGGCGGCGAACCATGCCCGGTGCGCGGCCTCCTCGTCCGCCATCCAGGAGAGCAGCGCATTCATCTCCTCATCCGCGAACGAGGCCATGGCCTTGCGGTAGGCCTCCTCCCCGTTGCGCTCCAATCGAATCGCCACATCCAGTATTTCCTTGATTTCGAACACAGCCCCTCCTTAGACGGGTTCGGTTGCCCGCCGCGGCCCGCGGCTCAGGACGCTGCCGGCCGATACGGGAGAGGATCATAGCAAAAAAAGACGCCCGGTAAAACCGGTTCTGAAATCGCCGGCCGGAACCACATCCCCCGTGAACCCGCCCTCCCAATTTTATAACCTGATTTTCTCATGCAAGGCAGTGCCAGTGCCTCGGTAAATCATAACAAACTGAAATTGATGTCTAAATATTTTTAGCCGCTATAGGCATGAGTTTTGCATGCGAATGCTTGAGAAGGAATCAGCAAGCAAATCGACCTACGGCTCTCACCGCAAAAAGGATCAGGCCATGGACATGATCGACCTCATGGGTGTGATCATTGTTATGACAGCACTGGCCCGGCTGATTTTTGTGTGACCGGTCTCCCCGCGCCGCGCACGGCAAGCGGGCGATTGCCGCGGACTGGCGTTTTTTCCCTCCCGGTCCCCGTCCCACCATGTGCCGCCGCGGAGCAGGCTTGACGGCGGCCGCTGATTTCCTGTAGAACGAAAGCGTCGCTCACCTCTTCTCTTCTTTGCCGGCCCACCCGTTCATCACGGCCGGCAGCCCTTGGCGCGGCGATCCGTGCCCCTCTGCCACCACAGGAGCGACCAGCAGGCGGCGTTCCCCTCGCAGCGCCGATCCGCCTCCCACGAGGGGGGCGTTTCTTCGGACGGCCGGAAGGCGCACCGGGCGCCGGCTCCGGCATCTTCCTGTAACCGTTTCCATCAGAAAGGAGGACCGCATGGCCGAGAGCATCTACAAAGTCATCGAACTGATCGGAACGAGTGAGAAGTCATGGGAGGAGGCGGCCAAGAACGCTGTGGAGACCGCATCCGAGAGCCTTCGGGATCTACGCGTCGCCGAAATCACGAAGCTCGACCTGAAGATCGAAAAGGGCAAGGTCGCGGCCTATCGCGCCCGGGTGAGCCTGTCGTTCAAGTACCAGAAGGGCGACTGAGGCGCGATGAGTGAGAAAGCCTTTCAGGACTACTATCCGGATGACCTGAGTTGGTGTTACGGGTGCGGGCGGTTGAACCCCGAGGGCCTGCAGATCAAAAGCGTCTGGGACGGCGAGGGGAGTGTCTGCCGTTTCCGCCCGCGCCCCTACCACACCGCCCTGCCCGGCTATGTCTACGGCGGACTGCTGGCCTCGCTGATCGACTGCCATGCCACCGGCACCGCTGCGGCGGCCAAATACCGGGCCGAGGGTCGGACGATGGACACGGCCCCGCCGCTGCGCTTCGTGACGGCCTCGCTGCACGTGGATTATCTCGCGCCAACCCCGATCGATGTCGAGCTCGAGTTGCGCGGACGGATCAAGGAGATCAAGGGGCGCAAGATTACGGTAGCGGTCGAACTGACGGCTAACGGCACCCTCTGCGCCCGCGGGGAGGTCCTCGCGGTGCAGATGCCCGAGGCGTGGGGGAAGTAAACCGCGCCGCGGGTGGAGCGGGTAAGCTTAAGGGGCGAGGGTCGAAGATTCGGGGTCGGTATCGGGATCGGGATCGGCATCCGGCCTTCCGCTGGGTTTAATCCCGGCCGTTTGTTTCCCAAGCTAAAAAGATCGATACCGAACCCGATACCGACCCCGATGAAGGCAACACCGCCGAACGGGGCACCTCAGCGTTCCGCTTTGGGGGGGGAGCCCTTCGCCAGGATGTGGGTGGCGCTTCCCAGAAACAGCTCCGCGGCCTCGGACTCGGTCTCGGAGAGGGTCGGATGCGGGTGAATGCTGCCGGCCACATCCTCGGCCAGCGCCCCCATCTCGACGGCCAGCACCCCTTCCGCGATCAGCCCCTCCGTGTCTCGGCCGGTGATGCCGACGCCGAGGAGCCGGCCGGTGTCGGGGTCCGCGAGAATTTTGGTCAACCCCTCGGACGCTCCCATGGTCGCGGCACGGCCGGAGTACTTCCACGGGAACTTTTGGATTCGGAGGGGTATTTTTTCCCGCTGCGCCTTCTCTTCGGTCAGGCCGCACCAGGCGATCTGGGGGTCGGTGTAGACCACGGCCGGGATTGCCCGCGCATCGAAAGCCGACGGCTTGCCGGCGATGACCTCGGCGGCGATCTTACCCTCGTAGCTCGCTTTGTGAGCCAGCATCATGCCGCCCACCACATCCCCCACGGCGAAGATGTGCTCGTCCGCCGTCCGCTGGTGTTCGTCGACCCGGACGCACCCGTTGGCGTCCAGCCGCACCCCGGTGGTCTCAAGCCCCAGTCCCCCGCTGGCGGGCCTGCGGCCGATGGCGACCAGCACGCGGTCGAACTCCTCGACGGCCGCCCTCCCCTCGCCTTCCAGATGCACCGCAAGACCCGTGCTTTTTTCATCCAGGCCGGTCACGCGGGTGTTAAACCGGATTTCCTTGAAAATCTGCGACAGGCGCCGCTGGAGTGGATCCACCAGATCGCGGTCCACCCCGGGCAGCAGCCGGCCGGCGGTTTCAACGAGGCTGACCCGGCTCCCCAGGGAGGCGTAAACGGTGCCGAGCTCGAGGCCCACGTAGCCCCCGCCGATGACGAGCAATGCGCCCGGCACCTCCGCGAGCGCCAGCGCCCCGGTGGAGCTCATGATCCGGCCGCCGGCCGTAAACTCAGTTCCCGGCAAGGGGATCGGCCGGGAACCGGTGGCGAGAACGGCGTGGCGGAATCGGATGCGGCTGACCTCCGCATCGCGCAGGCGCACGGAGGTGGAGGATTCGAACTCGGCGCGGCCCTGGATGAGCTGGACGCCGCGGCGGCGGGTCAAGCTCATCAGCCCGGTCGCCATCTTTTCGATCACCTCCGCCTTCCAGCGCCGCAGCCCCGCGAGGTCGATCCGGGGCGGCCCGAAGCTCACCCCCATGGCAGCGGCCCGCTCGGCGTCGAAGATAAGCTCGGAGAGAAAGAGAAAGGTCTTGGAGGGAATGCAGCCTTTGTAAAGGCAGACCCCCCCCGGCCGGGGCGCCGTATCCACCATGGTCACATCCAATCCGAGGTCCGCCGCGCGGAAGGCCGCCGCATACCCCCCCGGCCCGCTGCCGATGACGAGCACCTCGGTCTCCTGCGCCAACTCCCCCATGACCATTTTCAGCGACTCCTTCGCTCCGTTTGAACGAAACGGGTTTCCACATTCAATCCAAATTGCCTTATGCCGGCTTCATCCAACGATCGGCCCTTCGGAAGGGGTTACCCCTCCGGAAACAAAAAAATCGCGGCAACCAGCCTTTGCCGCTGGCTACGGCGGTCAAGAGATGCCGCTCCCGCAAAAACAAAACTCAACAGCGAGCGTCCCCGGTCACGACGGCTTCGCCCGAAGGCCAAGTTCAAGGCGCGCGAGCCCCGCGGAGCGAGGCGTACTTTGAGTACGCCGCAGCGATCGCGGGGCGATGCGCAACGCCGAAATTGGCCTTCCGGCGAAGCCGTCAGACGAGCGACATCAGCAGCTCGTCGGGATCCTCCATGATCTGCTTGAAGCGCGCAAGAAAGTTGACGGAGTCCGCCCCGTCCAGCACCCGATGGTCGATCGCGAGCACCGCGGGCATGATCCGCCGCGGGAGAATCTCCGGCCCCTTCTCCCCCATCACCACCGCCGGCTGAAGCCGTCCCTGCCCCAGCCCGAGGATGGCCACCTGGGGCGGGTTGATGATCGGCACGAAGGCCCAGCCGCCGAGCGCGCCGGCGTTGGTAATCGTGAAGGTGCCGCCCTGCAGCTCTTCCCGGCCGAGCTTGCGCGCCGCCGCTTTCTGCACCAGGGCGTGGAGCTCCACGGCCAGCTCCTTGATGCTCTTGTTGTCCACGTGGCGGATCACCGGCACCATCAGGCCGTCGGCCGTGTTCACCGCCACGCCGAGGTGGTAGTACTTCTTGATGACGATCTCACCGGCGGCCGCATCCAGGCTGGCGTTCACCTGGGGGAAGGCCTTGAGCACGCTCGCCGCCGCCTTGAGCGCAAAAACCGTAACGGTGAGCCGCCCCCCCAGGGCCTCGATTTCTTTCTTGTGCTTCTGGCGAAAGGCCTCCAGCCGGGTCACGTCCACCAGCTCCTGGCTGTTCACGTGGGGGATCTGGGACCAGGCGAGGGACATCTGCCGGGCGGTCGCACGGCGGATGGAGCGGAACGGCACGCGCTCCACCGTCCCCCACTTGGCAAAATCGGGCAGGTCGGCCGCGGCGGCGGGGACGGCTTCCGCAGCGGCGGGCGCCGGCGCGGGTCGTGCGGCGGCCGGGGTTTTCCCGCGCGCGGCGAAGGCGCGCACATCGTCGGCGGTCACAAGCCCCGCCGCCCCGCTGGGCGATACCGCGCTCAACTCCACCCCCAGCTCGCGCGCCAGCCGGCGCGTGGCCGGGGAGGCCGGAACCGGCCCCTGCTTACCGCCGGCCGCGGCGGGGACCTTGGCCTGCACCGCTTTCGCGGCAGGCGCGGCCGGTGCACTCGGCGCCGTCGCTTTCTCGCCGGCGTCCGCGAAGGTCATCATCACCTGGCCGACCTTGACCGTGTCGCCGGCCGCGACCCGGATTTCGAGGATCGATCCCGTGTAGGGCGAGGGGATCTCGACCGCGGCCTTGTCGGTCTCCACCTCCAGAATGATGTCCCCCTCCGTCACCGCCTGCCCGGCGCTCACGCGCACCGCCAGCACCTCTCCCTCGTGGATCCCTTCCCCCAAGTCCGGCAGTTTGAATTCCCGAGCCATTCCCCCTCCTTCCCGTTAGGCGGCCAGCAGGCGGCGGGCCGCGTGCACGATGCGCGGCACGCCCGGCAGGTAGTGGTTTTCCCGGCTGAAGAGCGGGATGACGACATCGTAGCCGGTGACCCGCGCGATCGGCACCTCCAGGTGGTAGAAGGCCTTTTCCACCAGCCGTGCGACGATCTCCGCCCCGGGGCCGAAGCTGCGCGGCGCCTCGTGGACCACGGCCACCCGGCCGGTTTTCCGGGCCGAGGCGACCAGGAGCGTGTCGTCCAACGGCGAGAGGGTCAAGAGGTCGACGACCTCCGCCGCGATCCCGTGTCGGCTGTGGAGCTCCTCCGCCGCGGAGAGGGTCGGACGCATCATGGCCCCGTAGGCGATCAAGGTGAGATCGCGGCCCTCGCGCGCGATCACGGAGCGGCCGAGCGGCAGCGCCTCCTCCTGCTCGGGGACCTCTTCCCGGAAGGCGCGGTAGAGGGCTTTGGGCTCGTAGAAGACGACCGGGTCCGGGTCCCGGATCGCGCTCACCAAGAGCGCCCGCGCATTCCGGGGCCCGGAGGGGATGACCATTTTGAGACCGGGGATGTGGGACCAAAAGGTCTCGCGGCTCTCGGAGTGGTGCTCGAGCGCCCGCACCCCGCCGCCGTAAGGGGCCCGCATGACGAGCGGCACGTGATAGCGCCCCTGTGAGCGCCAGCGCAGCCGCGCGGCGTGGTTTTCGATCTGGTGCAGGGTGTAGTAGCTGAATCCGGAGAACTGGATCTCGGCGACCGGTTTCAGCCCATAGACGGCCATGCCGATCGACATGCCGATGATCCCCGATTCGGCAAGCGGGGTGTCCACCACCCGCTTCTCGCCGAACTGCTGGATCAGGCCGTCGGTCACCCGGAAGACCCCCCCGTCGAGGCCGACATCCTCACCGAGAACGACGACGTCCTCGTCGCGTTCCATCTCCTGGCGCAGGCCCAGGTTCAGGGCCTGAACCATGGTCATCTTAGGCATCGCGTCCCTCCTCACCGATCTCAGCCTGAAGCCGGATGAACTCCTCCTGCTGCTCCTTCAGGTAGGCCGGCATCTCCGCGTAGGCGTGCTCGAACATCAGCAAGGGGTCTCCGAGACGCTTCATCTGCTCTTCCGCGCGGTCGACCGCGGCCTGGATCTCCGCCTTCACCGCCTCCTCGGCGGCGGCAATCGCCTTCTCATCCAGCAGGCCCTTTTCCGCCAGGTATTTCTGGAAGCGGGGGATCGGGTCCCGGGCACGCCACGCCTCGACCTCGGACTCGGCACGGTAGCGTTTGGGGTCATCGGCGGTGGTATGGACCGCCATGCGGTAAGTGACGCACTCAATCAGGGTCGCCCCCGCCCCGGAGCGGGCCCGCTGAACGGCTTCGTCCGCCGCGGCGTAGACAGCGAGAAGGTCGTTGCCGTCGACCTGGAGGCCGACGATCCCGTAAGCGAGGGCCTTCTGCGCCAGCGTGCGTGCGCGGGTCTGCTTGGCGCGCGGAATCGAGATGGCCCACTGGTTGTTCTGGCAGACGAAGACCGCCGGCACCTGGAAGACGCCGGCAAAGTTCAGGGCCTCGTGAAAATCGCCCTGGGAGGTCGCCCCGTCCCCGAAAAAGGTCATGACCACATCGTCCGTGCCGCGGTACTTCATGGCCCAGGCGATCCCGACCGCGTGCAGAATCTGGGAGCCGACCGGGACGGAAATGGGCAGGTCGTTGCGGTCGAGGGGGATTTGACCGCCTTCGCTGAACCCGTTGTTGTAGACGATGATGCTCTCCAGGGGCCGGCCGCGCCAGATGTCGGCGGCCATTTCGCGAAAGGCGGGAACGATCCAGTCCGTGGGTCGCAACATGGCCACCGCTCCCAGGTGGGCGGCCTCCTGGCCGGTGATCGGCGGGAAGGTCCCGATCCGCCCCTGGCGCTGGAGGCTCAGCAGGCGCTCATCGAAGCGGCGCGCCAGCAGCATCGTGCGGTGCAGCCGCAAAAGGATGTCAGCGGGAATGGCGGGCTCCAGGACGCGGTCCAACTCCCCTTTTTCGTTGAGAATGGAGAGATGGTCGATGGTCTCGGGTAGCTCCACTCTGGTTTTGGGCATGGCTTGATCCTTTCAAATCGGAGCCCAAATGTGCACCGAATTTCAATGAAAATTATACCCGGACCGCTCGAGTCAAGGGCGGTCGCGCCTGCGGCCCGGCCGGTCGAGAGGAACCTGCGGCGAGAGTTTAAAAAGCGCCTTGAGCAGAGGGCAACCGCCCGCGGCTGTATGGAAAATGGTCTATTTCGCCGCGGCCGGCCGGAGCACGGGGAGGATCGTTCGGGTGTGGCGCCGAGGGGCTTCCGCCCCCGACGGTAGTTCCCCCGGGGGCAGCAGCATCGTCATTCGACGATTTCAAGCACGGCGCGCTTTTTCTGCTTGGCGGAGGCGGCCCCCAGGATGGTGCGGATGGCCTTGGCCGTACGCCCCTGCTTGCCGATGACCTTGCCCAAATCCGCCTTGGCGACGGTGAGCTCGAGAACGCTCGCCTGGCTGCCTTCGACCACGTTTACGCTCACCTGCTCCGGAAAGTCCACCAACGCCTTGGCAATCGATTCGATCAGCTCTTTCATGGCGCCCCCTTCTCAGCACGACGTTCCAAGTTAGAATCACACCGGAATCGCTGGAGCACGGAACGTAGCAGTGGACCTGCGACAGCCTCTTGATTTCCCTTTAGCATTTCAGGAGCGTACGATGCAATAGAGCATTACAAAAAAGGAATGGCATTCAATTTTTCTTGTGTTTTACAATCAACGCATTAAACTGGCACTGGCATTGAAGCGTTGCGGGAGTAGGAAGGGCCGCCCCGGCAGACACCATCTACCGTGTTCAGTAGCCGTCAACTGAAAGGAGGGCGTTTGGACTTTTCGATTCCTCAGTCGATAGGGGAGGAGGTTGATCGCTTCCGGCGGTTTCTGCGGGACGGCTTCGCCGCGCGATTGGCCGCCTGGCACCGGTCGGGGGAGCTCCCCCGGGACTACTTCTCCGAGCTGGGCCGGGGCGGCTGGTACGGGGTTCATTTTCGTGAAGGACGGCTGACCCGGGGCCCGGCCTTGCGGGAGGCCCTGCTGGCCGAGGAGTTTGCCCGGATCTCCCCGGGTGGGGCCATTGCGGCCCTGGCCCATGCGGACCTCGGCTTGATGGGGCTGACCCTCTTCGGTTCCGAGGAGCTGCAGAACCGCTACGGCGAGAACGCGGTGCGGGGTGAGAGGGTCATGTGTCTGGGCAACACCGAACGGCAGGCCGGCAGCGACGTGGCCGCCGTCGCGCTCCGGGCCGAGCCGGCCCCCGGCGGGTGGCGTCTGAGCGGCGCCAAGGCCTACGTCACCAACGGCGCCGCGGCCGATCTCGCCGTCATCACGGCCGTGACCGACCCTGACGCGGAGCGCAACGGCCGGCACTCGATGTTCCTGGTCGCGCTCGACACCGGGGGGATCCGGCGCACCCGGCTGAAAAAGCAGGTGTGGGTGCCCTCGGACCTGACCCGGATCGAATTCGATCGCGTGTTCGTGCCGGAGGATCACCTGCTCGGCGTGCGCGGACGCGGCCTGCAGCAGGTGCTCGCGGTCTTCACCCACAGCCGGGTCCCGATGGCCGCCCTCTCGCTCGGCACCGCAATCGGTGCGTTTGAGCTGGCCCTGGGCCGGGCCGCCGGGCGCACGCTCTTCGGCCGGCCGCTGACGGAATTTCAGGCCAAGGCCTTTGAAATCGCCGAATTCCACGCCCGGATCGAAGCCGCCCGGCTCATGGTCTGGAAGGCCTGTGCCGCAATGGATGCCGGAGGTGGTTTCCGCGAGGAGGCCTCGCTGGCCAAGTACCTGGCGGTGGATGCGGCCCGTGCGACCTCCGCCTGGGCCGCGGACCTCTTCGGGGCGGCCTCGGTCATCCGCGACCACCCGATCCACAAGTACCCCCTGGACGCCTGGGCCGCCTCCCTGGGGGAAGGCACCCAGGACGTCCAGAAACTCATCATTTTCCGCGAGCTGATGAAGCGCATTAGGAAGGTTGCAGGATGATCTTGCCGAAGTGCCCCCCCGCCTCCATGGCGCGGTAGGCCTCGATCCCATCACTCAGCGGCACGACGCGATCGACCACGGAGGTGAGCCGGCCGGCCGCGATCAGCCCCACCAGGGTCAAAAAATCCTGGTGGCTGCCCATGGTGCTGCCGATCAGGCTGATCTGTTTGGCGAAGATGAAGCGGATATCGATTTCCGCCCGCGGGCCGCTGGTGTTGCCGACGATGACGATCCGCCCCCCGCGGGCCGCGGCCTGCATGCTGGACATGAGCGTCGCCTGGCCGACGTTGTCCACCACGACGTCCGCGCCGCGCTTTTCCGTCAGCCGCAGCACCTCCTTGACCCAGTCCGCGCGGGAGCGGTCGATGACCTGGTCGGCCCCCAGCGCTACGGCCTTGGCCGCCTTGGCCGCGTTGGCCGCGACCGTGATCACCCGCGCCCCGGCCAGCTTGGCGAGCTGGATGGCCATGCTGTTGACCCCGCCCCCGGCACCGACCACGAGGACCGTCTCCCCGGCCCGCAGGCCGGCCCGGTGGATGAGCATGCGCCAGGCGGTCAGTCCCACCAGGAGCGGGGCCGCGGCGGCGGGAAAATCGAGCGCCGGCGGCATGGCGACAAGGTTTGCGGCCGGAACGGCGACGAGCTCCGCTGCGCCGCCGCGCATGTGCTCGCCCAGGATGTGGTAGGCGGGGCTGACCGAGGGCTCACCGCGCCGGGTGAATTCGTCCTGCTTCAGGTTGATCCCGGGGTCGACCACCACCCGCTGGCCGGGGCTCCAGCCGGTGACGCCCGCGCCCAGAGCCGCGACCTCCCCGGCCACGTCGGCACCGCACCAGTGGGGCATCGGCAACTTCAGCCCCGGCCACCCGCGCCGCACCCAGACGTCGAGGAAATTCAGCCCGCAGGCACGCACCCGGACGAGCACCTGCCCGGCCTGGGGTTCGGGCTCCGGCACCTCGCCGTAGCGCAGAACCTCTATCTCCCCATGCCCTTCGAAGTAGACTGCTTTCATCGGTTCACCTCCCTGCTGGAAGTTAACGCCGGCCGCCTTGACATTGCCCTCGCCTTTGGCCACTATTGCGCTATAATAGCTTTTGTTGCAACCTTTCACCCTGATCGACGCCATGGCCGGCCCGGATGACACCTGCGGCCCGGTTCGGTTCGAGGAAGTCGAGCACACCGCCGACCGCGCGCTGCGCATTTACGGAACCACCTGGGAGGCGTTTCTCGTCAACGCCGCCCACGGTCTGAACAGCATTCTGGCGCCTTCGCCGAACCGGGTGGCCGGGTCTGCCTCGAAACGGGTCGACCTCGAGGCCGTCGACCGGGAGAGCCTGCTCGTCGCCTGGCTGAGCGAGCTCGCCTACTGGGCCGAAGTCGAGTCCCTGGTGTTCGACCGGTTCGATTTTATCGAGCTCGCCCCCGCAAAGGTGAGGGCCACCCTTGGCGGCGGCGTCGCGCAACACCTTGGCCGCAATGTCAAGGCGGTCACCTACCACGGCCTCACCATCATCGAGCGCCCCGAGGGGTTCACCGCCACGGTGGTATTCGATGTATGAATGAAGGATCGGCGAATGGTCAGTCCACGCGATTTTACGCGTATCGACGAATTTCTATATGAGCTACCGGCGGGCTTCCGCCCGGGCATGCGCGTGCCGGCACGCATCTACGCCGACGAGGCGCTCATGGGAGGGCTCTCGGGCGACCGCAGTCTCGAGCAGCTTGCGAACACGGCCACCCTTCCCGGCATCGTCGGCTGCGCGCTCGCCATGCCCGACATTCACCAGGGCTACGGCTTTCCGATCGGCGGCGTCGTCGCCACCGCCCTGCCGGACGGGGTCATCTCCCCCGGCGGGGTCGGCTACGACATCAACTGCGGGGTGCGACTGCTCGCGAGCCACCTGGAGCGGGAAGCGGTCAAACCCCACCTGGAGTCGCTCGCCACCGCCCTCTTCGCCAACTGCCCAAGCGGCGTGGGACGGGGCGGGCAGGTCACACTGAAAAACCGGGAACTGGACGAGGTCCTGGAAAGCGGTGCCCGCTGGGCGCTGCGGCGCGGAATGGCCGGCCCGGAGGACCTGGAGCGCACCGAGGAGGGCGGCTGCCTGGAGGGGGCCGACGCCGCCAAGGTCGGCGCGCGCGCCCGGGACCGGGGCCAGGGTCAGGTGGGCACCCTCGGGGCCGGGAACCATTTCATCGAGATCGATGGGGTCGAGCGCGTCCTCGATGAGGCCGCCGCGCGCGCGCTCGGGCTCTTTCCCGGACAGGTCGTGGTGCAGATTCACTGCGGCTCGCGCGGACTGGGCCACCAGGTCTGCACCGACTACGTCCAGCTCTACCAAAAAGCGGTGCACCGCTACGGGCTTTCTCTCCCCGACCGGGAGCTCGTCTGCGCCCCGCTGAGCAGCCCCGAAGGCCAGGACTATCTCGCCGCCATGAAGGCGGCGGCCAACTATGCCTTTGCCAACCGGCAGGTACTGGCGTTTCACATCCGCCGCAGCTTCGAGCAAGTCCTGGCCGGTAAGGTGCGCAATTTCAATCTGTACCAGATCTACGACATTGCCCACAACATGGCCAAGGTCGAAACTCATACGGTCGGCGGCCGGCCGATGCCGCTCTGCGTGCACCGCAAGGGAGCCACCCGCGCCTTCGGCCCCGGAACGGAAGAGCTGCCCGCCGCCTACCGGGGTGTGGGCCAGCCGGTGCTCGTCCCCGGGTCGATGGGCACCGCGAGCTGGGTGCTGGTGGGAACCGAGGCCTCCATGGCCCAGACCTTCGGCTCCACCTGCCACGGCGCCGGGCGCACCATGAGCCGGCACCACGCCAAGAAATCGGTCCAGGGGCACGCGCTGCGGCGGGAGCTCGAGGGGCGGGGGATTCGGGTGCGGGCCGGCAGCCTCTCGGGGCTCGCCGAGGAGGCCCCCGCGGCCTACAAAGACGTCGATCGGGTGGTGGCGGTCGTCCACGGGGCCGGGATCGCCCGGAAGGTGGCCCGCCTGGAACCGCTTGCCGTCATCAAGGGCTGAGCCGGAAACCGTCGCCACCGGAACAGCTTCCAACATCCACGAAGGGAGGACTGCCATGAGAATGCGATTCAAGAGCATCGTGTGCGCCACCGACTTTTCCGATTTCTCCAACCGCACCCTGCCGTACGGGGTTGCGATCGCCCGGGAGTTCGGCGCCAAGCTCTATGTCTGCCACGTGATCGACCTCACGGCCCTGACGATGTACGGCGAGTTCCAGATCGACCCCGTGGGCCAGCAGGACCGGATCCGGCAGGATGCCGATGTGCAGTTGAAGAAGATGCTCGCCCCGCACAGGATCGAGTGGGAGCCCCTGATCCTCGTCGGCCAGCCGGCGGCGGAGATCGCGCGCATCGTCGACGAGAAGGGGATCGACCTCGTCATCTCGGCCACCCGCGGCCGATCCGGGATCAAGCGGCTGATCATGGGATCGGTGACCCAGCGCCTCATCCGCACCCTCAACTGCCCGCTGCTGGCGGTTCAGAGCCCCGAGCAGGGATTCATCGACCCCGCTGCGGGCGCCATCCGGCTGAAAAAGATTCTCATCGGCTGCGATTTCTCGGAGGATTCGTCCCTGGCCTTGAGCTACGGCCTGAGTCTCGCTCAGGAATTCGAGGCCGAGGTTCACCTGGTCCACGTCGTGGAACCCCCGGTCTACGAGGAGTTCATGACCCCGAGCGAGCAGGCCGAGAAGCTCGTTCGCACCGACGCCGTGACGGAGCGGCTGGAGGCCCTGGTGCCGGCGGAGGCGCGCCACTGGTGCTCGCTGAAGTCGGAGGTTCTGCGCGGGCGGCCCTACGAGGAGATGGTCGCCTTTTCCATGGCCCAGGAGATCGACATGATCGTCCTCGGGGTGCGCGGCTACGGGCTGGTCAAATCCCTGCTCATGGGGTCGACCACCGACCGGGTGGTCCGCAATGCCCCCTGCCCGGTCCTGGCCGTCAGCGCTGAGGCGCAGAAAGGCTCGCCTTAACCCGGTATCAGCACGCGGTCGCCGGTCAGCCGACCGTCGGCCACGGTGATGAGCCGCCGGGCGTTGCCGGCGCATTCCGGGCTGTGGGTGACCATGATGATGGTCATCCCGGCGGCGTTCAACTTCCGGAACATGGCCATGATGTCGTCGCTCGTGGTCGAGTCGAGGTTTCCGGTCGGCTCGTCGGCCAGGAGCACCGGCGGCGCGTTCACGATCGCCCGCGCCACCGCCACGCGCTCCTTCTCCCCGCCGGAGAGCTCCCCGGGAAGCCGCCGGCCCTTATCGGCGAGCCCGACCTCGGCCAGGGCCTCGCCGGCTTTGGCCTG
>JBFYWT010000004.1:0-11320 GCA_041310895.1 Desulfobacteraceae bacterium
TTCATGATCAGCACGTCATGGCGCACAGCGCCCCTTCGTCAGAAAGCAAGTTCAGTTCTTGTGGGAGTGGCTCCCGACCTTCGCAGCCAGCCTGCTTCGGCGGAGGTGGCTCCAGCCACGATCTGATCGGGATCCCGCCCCGGCGGAACTCCCACGGAGAGAAAACTCAACTTATTAGGGGTCTCATAATTGTCAGGACATCGCCTGAAAATCCCTCCTAACCTCCCTTTGGCAAAGGGAGGGACCACCCCTCTTTAGCAAAGAGTGGCAAGGGGAGATTTTACGAACCATGCCAATTCAATTTCGAGACGATTGATAATTAAAAGGCACTGCACACGGACGGAAAAGCGCTGGAGTCGCGATGCACGACGCCGAGCCCCCGGTTGACAAGTACGGCATCACCGCCAAGCTTTTCAACCTCATCCACAACCTGCCCAAAGACCATCAGGTCATCCTGCTGAAACAGTTGGTGGGGGACCGGGTGGCCGAGCATCTGTTCAAGCTGATCGTCGAAATGTCCGAAGACCAGCAACTGCTCTTGCTCGAGCAACTCGGTCTCGGCCCGGAAACCGAGCCCCCGGAACACACCGTGCGGCTGGAAGGCATCGAGCCGACCATGCGCGAGAATCCGCGCCGGCCGTGCCTGATCAACGCCGACTACCGTATCCAGGGCAGCAGTTTTCGCAGCTACATCCTCGACATCAGCATCGGCGGGGTGTTCATCGAGACCGAACAGCGTGTACCGGTGGGGGAGACGGTCATTCTCAATTTCAACCTGCCGAGCTTTTCTCAACCCTTCACGCTGCCCGGCAAGGTCGCCTGGAGCGGGCCTCAGGGGTTCGGCGTGAAATTCGACGTAGTGCCCGCCTCGCACGGGCGCGCCATCAAAGCGTTTGTGGATAAACCGGAATGAGCGACGTCGCGCCGGTAACCCGGTGAGCGCCCGGCCGGACCTTCTCCCGCGTCGCCATTGAGGAAAGGCAAAAAACGATGAAATCACGCTGGTGGCTTGTGCTGGTGCTCTTCGCGGTGTTCGGCTTCTCGGTTGCCGGTGCGGATATCTACCGGTGGGTCGATGATGCCGGAACGGTCCACTTCGGCAATCGGACCCCGGAGAATGCCAGGGACGTCCGGGTGGTCTTCCAAGAGATACCCTCTCTGGCCCCGCAGGTCGCGCCGGAGCAGCCTTCCACGGAGGCCGTCCTCCAGGAGCTCGAGCAGGAGCGCCGGCAGGAGGCGGAGCGGGCCGCGCAACAGGCGCAAGAGACCAAACCGAGCACGCCTCTCTCCCCCGGGGAGCAGATCGCCAACGAACGCACGCGCCTCGAGAAAAAAATCCGTGAATTGGAAGAGATGCCCCTGGAGCAGTTCGGCTCCCAGCGCAACAAGCGCGCCCGGATCGGTTTCTATGAGTACCGGTTGCAGGACCTGATCAACGACCCGGAGGCCTACTTCCGAAACCCTGTGAAATTCGAGGGCAACGTGCTGCCCCTCCCGGAAAACAAGTCGACCAACTGAGCGCCTCATTTTTAATTGCCTTTTAACATAAAGTGTCCTACTTATGGACGACGCATAATCTTCGCCCCCAGCATGTGGGGGCCGACTCGTTTCTATAGGGGAGGTTTCGATGCAGGAGCGCGACGACGGCCGGAAGGAGGATTTTGTGATGAGCGGCAAGTACGAAGCGGGAACCGAACGGGAGGAACCCTACCGCTACGCCGCCGGCGGTGGGGAGCGCAACGGCAAGCTGCCCTTGAAGACCCTGTTGACCGCCGGTGCGGGGCTTTTGCTGGCATTGGTCGTCGTGCTGATGATTTTTTCGGGATCTCCCCGGTCGGCCGACAAGGACCAGATCAAGTCCCTGGACGCGCGCCTGAAGCAAATAGAAGAAAAACTGGCCAAATTGGAATGGATCGACACCGGTTTAGCGCGCCTGGACCGCAAGGAGAAGGATCTTTCCGCCCTTTCCGAGCGCATCACTCAACTCGAATCCAGCCTGGGCCGCCGCATCGACCAAATCGCCAAGGAGGCCGTCAAACCCGCAACCAAACCGGAGCCTCACGCCGCCAAACCCGAAAGTCCGGCCCCCCGGGCCGAAGCGGCGCCCAAACCGGCCGCAGCGGCGCCGAAGGCCGACAAGGCCCCCGCCACAAAGCTTTACGTGGTGCAAAAAGGAGATACCCTTTACAGCATCGCCCGCCGGCACGACACGACGGTCGACCAACTGCTGAAACTCAACAACCTCTCGGCCAAAAGCCCGATCCGGACAGGCCAGAAGCTCACGATCAGCCCCGCCAAATCCAATTGAGACGCGGCCGCGTGTCCCGTCTCCGGGGCACGCAACCGCACCTTGCCCCCACTCCGTTCGTCTACCCGCAGACGCTTCTCTTTTTGGAGGAATCTGCACACCCATCCCACATTACTTCTATAAAAATAAATTTATCGTAACCTGCGAACAAAGAAAAAACCATGATCTTGACATACAGCATTTAAGTTTTAAGTTTTCGCTGAAAGTGACAAACTTAAAAAAAACGATTCAATTCACTCGTGCGAAAGGAGGACGTTTATGATCTATCGACGCATCTTCGGATCACCCGGATGGGAAACCCGCAACCCGTTTTCGGAGCTCGAAAACATGCGGCGGCAGATGGAGCGGCTCTACCAGGGATTCACTAGCCCGTTCGTGCGGCCGGCGGCCGGGGTCTTTCCATTGATCAACCTGACCGAGACGAAAGAAAACTTTATCCTGCGCGCCGAGCTGCCGGGAGTCCGCACCGAGGATCTCGACATCCAGGCGACCGCCACAACCCTCTCGCTGGCCGGTGAACGCAAGATCCCCGACGAAGACCGCGGCACCCGCTATCATCGCCGGGAGCGGGAACCGGGCCGTTTCTCGCGCGTCGTCAGCCTGCCTGGGGAGATCAACCCGGACAAGGTGGAGGCTGGCCTCGTGAACGGCATCCTGACGATCGTCGTACCCAAGGCCGAGGCGGCCAAACCGCGTCAGATCAGCGTGCGTTAGTCACAGGGAGGAGGGCCGATCAATGACCGAAAGCAAAGAGATCAAAGTCAAGGAGAAGCAGGAGGTGACCACTCCGGCAGAGCAGACGGTGGAGGGACTGGTGTTCACGCCGGAGGTGGACATTTTCGAAACGGAGAAGGCCATCACCCTCTTGGCCGATATTCCCGGCGTGACGCCGGAGAACCTGAACATCGATTTGCGCGACAATGTGCTCACCATGACGGGCGACGTAGAGTGCCAGGAAGCCGCCGGCGAGGAGCACCTAGTCATGGAGTACGAGACCGGACGCTACTACCGCCAGTTCACGCTCTCGGAGGTGATCGACCAGAGCAAGATCGACGCCAAGCTCATTCATGGCGTATTGCGGCTGACCCTGCCGAAGGTCGAAAAGGCAACCCCCCGTAAAATCGCCATCAAGGCCGCATGATGAGTTGAAGCGCCAGAGCTTGCCCGGGAGCCCGGTCCCCGCATCGGGCTCCCGGCCGCTAGTGCGATAAACAGACCTGTGCCGGCGGCCATCCCTTCGGCCGATGGGCGGACGGGGGTGGATCCGATGCTGGCGGAGAAACGACTCAGCTCAAACGGGAGATTTCACCGGCCGCGCGGATTTCCGCGGGCAGGTCATCGATCTGGATCACCCAGTCCACGCCGAGCGCAAAGGCCCGTTCGATCACATTCTCCAGTTGAATAACGTTCCCCGGCCAAGCGTAACCGAGCAGGTACTCCATGGCATCCGGGGCCACGGCGTAGACTTTCTTCGAGCTGTCTGCGTTGAACTGGTGCAGGAAGTGGTTGATGAGCGGACAGATGTCCTCCTTGCGCTCCCGCAACGGCGGCATGCGGATGAGGACCCGGTTGACGACGGCCGCCATTTCTTTGGAAAGCGTCCCCTTCGCGACCGCCTGCTCGACCGGGCGCTGGGTGGCGGCGATCAGCCGCACGGACGCCGGCCCCGCAGCAGGGTCGGACGGGGCTTCCGATTCCCCCCGCAGGGCGGCCATGTGGGCCTGAGCCTCGAGCGGCAGCTCGCACACCTCGTCCAAAAAGAGGGTGCCGCCGGCCGCCGTGCCCATGATCTCGCGCACCCGTTCGGCGTAGCGCTCCGCCGAGAGGTTCTTGAAAATGCTCTGGCAGGTAAGGGTCACCATCGGCTTGCCGTTGCGCGCGCTCGTACGATGAATGACCTGGGCCAGCAGCCCTTTTCCGGTACCGATCTCACCCTCGATCAGAACGTTCTCCCCGGAGGCCCGCATGCGCTCGACGGTATCGTAGATCTCCTGCATCATCGGGTTGATGCCTACCAGGACATCGTAACGCGAGCGGTCCTTGACCCGGGTTCTGAGGATGATCTTCTCCTGCTGCAGCCGTTTCTCGTCGATGATCCGGTCGATGAGGATCTTCAATACGTTCAGCTTGAACGGTTTCTGAAGGTAATCGTAGCTGCCGGTCTTCATGGCCTGGATGGCGGACTCCATGGACCCGTGCCCGGTCACGATGATCACTTCGGTCTCCGGGCGGAGCTTCTTGATGGCCGCCAAGAGCTCCAGGCCGTCGATGTCGGGCATCTTGATATCGGTGAACACGATCGGGTAGGCTTTGTCCTTGATCCGTTCCAGGGCGGTGAGGCCGTTGTCGACGACGTCGACCCGGTAGCCGATCTCCACGAGGTATTCGTGCACGATGTCGAGGATGGCCCGGTCGTCGTCCACGAAGAGGATGTCTACAGCCGTCATTCAAGCCCTCCGCGCCACAGGTTCAGGAATCTTGCCCCGGTTTCTCCAGGCTGTAGCGTTTGATCTTCTCGACCAGAGTGGTGCGCTTGATCTTGAGCAGCTCCGCCGCGCGGTTCTTCACCCAGTTGGTCTGCTCCAGGGCGCGCAAAATCAGATCTTTTTCGAATTCGGACACGGCCGTCTGGAAGGCGACGGACTCCTCCCGAACCAACTCGGCCACGGGCCGGAGGGGGGTCGGCTCCGGCCTGCGGCCCATTTTCGGCGGCAGGTCCTCCGGCCGCAGGCAGTCGTCGTCCTTCAGCACGACGATGCGCTCGATCAGGTTGCGCAGCTCGCGCACGTTCCCGGGCCAGCTGTGGTTCACCATCAGCTGCAGGGCCTCGGGTGCCACCGTCATCACGGGCTTGCGGTTTTTCTGGGCGAACTCTTCCAGAAAGTGGGACACCAGCAGCGGCACGTCGCTCCGGCGCTCCCGCAGGGCGGGCAGCATGATCGGGATCACGTAGAGCCGGTAGAAAAGATCCTCCCGGAAGTTGCCCTTCTGAACCTCTTCCTCGAGGTCGCGGTGGGTGGCGGCAATGATGCGCGCGTCGATCTTGATCGTTTCGTGGCCGCCGACCCGCTCGAATTCACCCTCCTCCAGCACCCGCAGCACCTTGACCTGCAGATCGGCGCTCATATCGCCGATCTCGTCCAGAAAAATCGTGCCGCCGTGCGCCATTTCAAACTTGCCCGCTTTGTCCGCCACCGCACCGGTGAAAGCCCCGCGCCGATAGCCGAAGAATTCGCTCTCCAGCAGCCCCTCGGGCGTCGCCCCGCAGTTGATCTGGATGAAGGCCTTGGTGCGGCGCGGCGAGCACTCATGAATCGCCCGGGCGATCAGGCCCTTGCCGGTACCGGTCTCGCCGTTCAGCATGATGGTCGTGTCGCTCAAGGCCACCTTCTCAACGATCCGGAAGACTTTCTTAATGGATGGACTTTGACCGATGATATCCCGGAAGGCCGACGCAGGGGGGGCGCCGATGGGGATGACCTTGGTGGGAATGCTGTTTGAGCCGCTCATGGAAATTTATTCCAGAGGTGAAGGTTGCCGTGGCGTTTCGGCCGATTTTTTGATAGCAGCTTTTATTGCAAATCGCAAACAGTTATTTTGGATATTGTGGTTACCCGACCATGAAGACACAACTGGCCGTTGGCGTGCGTGAACTGGTGGAGCATGTGCTGCGCAGCGGCGACCTGAAGGTCGAATTCACGGGAACTTCGCGCGCGGCCGACGCCATCCGCCTGCATCAGCGAATTCAAGGAGAACGGCCGCCCGGATATGCGCCGGAGGTCGCCGTCTCCCGCCGGGTCGAAACCCCGGAGGTGGCGCTGGCCGTCGGGGGGCGGATCGACGGGGTGTTCGCGGAGCGCGCCGTCCCGGTCATCGAGGAGATCAAGACCACCCGGCGCAGCCCGCTCGAGTGCCTGCGCGAAGAAAACCCCTTGCACTGGGGCCAGGCCAAGCTCTACGCCTTTATCTACGCCGCGGAGCACGGGCTGGAGGAGGTCGGCGTACAGCTCACCTACGCGCGGCTCGACACGGGGGAGACGCGCGAGGCCCGCCGTCATTTCCCCGTGGCCGACCTCGCGGCCTTTTTCGAAAACGTGGTCGGCCGCTACCTGGAGTGGGCCGTGCGCATCAGCAACTGGCAGGGGCAGCGCGACGCGTCGATCCGCGGCCTCCCCTTTCCGTTCGACACCTATCGACCGGGCCAGCAGGAGATGGTGACCGCGGTGGCCCGGTGCCTGGGGCGGAGCGAACGTCTGTTCATCCAGGCCGCCACGGGGATCGGCAAGACCCTGGCGGTTCTCTTCCCGGCTGTGGAGCGGCTGGCGGACGGCACCTGCGACAAGCTCTTCTACCTGACCGCGCGCACCACGGGCCGCCTGGCGGCCGAAAAAGCCCTCGAGGAGTTGCGCGCCCGCGGGCTGCACCTGAAAAGCCTCACGCTGACCGCCAAGGAAAAGATCTGCGTCACCCCCCAGGCCGCCTGCCACCCGGAGGAGTGCGAGGTCGCCCGCGGCCACTACGACCGGCTGCCCGCGGCTCGCCGTGCGATGTTCGCATCCGAGGCCTGGACGCGGGCGGCCGTGGCCGACGCCGCGCACCGGTTCCACGTCTGCCCCTTTGAATTCGCGCTCGACCTCTCGCAGTGGGCGGACCTGGTCGTCTGCGACTACAACTACGCCTTCGATCCCGCGGCCTACCTGCGGCGCTTTTTCCAGGAAGAGGCCGGTGATTACATCTTCCTCGTGGACGAAGCCCACAATCTGGTGGACCGCTCGCGGGAGATGTTCTCGGCCGAGCTGCATAAGAAGCCCTTCCTCGACCTGCGCCGGTCGGTCAAGGGCGCGCTGCCGGCCGTCTACCGTCACCTGGGCCGGATCAACACCTGGATGCTCGCGACCCGCCGGCGGGTCGAGACGGCCGGGGCACCGATCGCCGAGCCCGAAGCGCCCGAGGCGCTCTATCCCCTGCTGCGCGAGTTCATGGGCGCCGCCGAAACCTGGCTTGAAAAAAACCTGAGGTCTCCCTTTCGGGAGGCGCTTTTGGAGCGCTACTTCGAGGCCGGGGGTTTCCTGCGCGTGGCCGAGAGCTTCGATGCGAGCTACGCCGCCTGCAGCGACGCCGCGGGCGACGAGCTGCGCATCAAGCTTTTTTGCATCGACCCCTCCCGCCAGCTCGGCGAGGCCCTGAACCGCTGCCGCGCGGCCGTTTTCTTTTCGGCGACCTTGAGCCCGCTCGACTACTTCAAGACCCTGCTCGCCAGCGAACCGGCCGCCGCCCTGACCCTCGCCTCGCCGTTTCCGGCCGAAAACCTGGCGGTCTTCGTCGCCGACCGCCTGTCGACCTACTACCGCCACCGCGAGCGGACCGCGCCCGAGGTCGCGCGCATCCTCGACCGGCTGGTTCGGCCGCACCGGGGCAACTACCTCCTTTTTTTCCCCTCCTACCGGTACATGCGGATGGTGCTGGAGGCGTTTCGAGCGGCGAACCCGGACATCGACACCGTCGTGCAGGCACCGGGCATGGGGGAGCGGGAGCGGGAGGTGTTCCTGGAGCGCTTTGCCGCCGATACCCCGCGCACCCTTGCCGGCTTTGCCGTTATGGGCGGCATCTTCGGGGAGGGGATCGATCTGGTCGGCACCCGGCTTGCCGGCGCGGCGATCGTCGGGGTGGGCCTCCCTGCCGTCGGCCTTGAGCGCGAGCTCATCCGCGCCTACTTCACCGACCACCTGGAGCAGGGGTTCGAGTACGCCTACATGTACCCGGGCATCAACCGCGTGCTCCAGGCCGCCGGACGCGTCATCCGCTCCGAAACCGACCGCGGGGTGGTGCTGCTGATCGACCAGCGCTACGGCTCCCCCCACTACCGCCGTCTCCTGCCGGAGGCCTGGCAACCGGTCAGCATCCGCGATGCCGCCCGCTTCGCTGAGCCGCTCCGTGCCTTCTGGTCGGAAAGGGGCGCTGGTTGCGGCAGTTGAACCGGAGGCGGCGGCGCCTTCGGCGCAAATTGACTTCACACCACTTTGTTTGTATATTTTTCACTAATTGCGCGACATCACCGATAGAAATGTGGGGAGTCCATCATGAAGCCGGTCACCCACCTGATCCTCATCGTGCTGGCCCTTGCCTGGGTAGCTCCCGTCTATTCCCAGACCCGGATCTACACCTGGACCGACGAAAAGGGCCGAATGCATCTTACGGACGAGCCGCCGCCGCCGGAAGCCGTCGTCCGGGAGATCGTCGAAACCCAACCGGTGGCGCCGGCGACGCAGACCCAAGAACTGCAGGTCCAAAAGCAGCGGCAGGAGGTCCGCCAGGCAGAGCAGCAGCGCCGGGAGCTGGCGGAGATCACCCGCCGCGCCCGGCAGGCCGACGAGCAGGCGCGCGAAGCCGTCCGCCGGGCCGAGGAACAGATCCAGCACGCGCTGGAAACCCGCAAGCGATTCGGCAACACCCCCTCGCGCCGGGAACAGTTCAAATACAAAATCCGCGCGGAAGATGAAAAAGCCACCCGGCTCCAGGAAGAGGCGCAACGCGCCGTCCAAGAGGCCAACACGCTGGCCGAAGAGGCGCGCACCCGCGCCTCCCAGCCCCAGCCGCCCCGGCCTTGACCCCGTCAAGCCGGCCGGTATTCTGCACGAGGCAAAACCACCCATGACCCATCTCATTCGTGATTGGCTCCTGGCGAGCCGCCCCTGGTCTTTTTCGATGACGGCCATCTCGGTCAGCGTCGGCAGTGCCCTGGCGGCGCTGGACGGAAGCTTTGCCTGGCCGCTCTACGGCCTCTCCCTGACCGCCGCCGTGCTGATGCACGCGGCGAGCAACCTCGTCAACGATTACGACGATGTCCGCCATGGGGTGGACAGCCCGGAGGTACCCACCGCCCGCTACCGGCCGCACCCCCTGATGGACGGCCGGCTGGCGCCCGGCCATGTCCGCGCCATCGCCTATGCGCTTTACGCACTTGCCACCGTCATCGGCCTCTATCTCACGGCCACCCGGGGCTGGACGGTGTTCTGGATCGGTCTGGCCGGCACCCTCGCCGGCATCACCTACACGGCGGCCCCGCTCAAATACAAGTACCGGGCGCTCGGGGAAATTTCGGTGTTTCTGATGTGGGGGCCCCTCATGGTGACCGGCGCCTATTTCGTCCAGCGCCAGACGGTCAGCATCGATGCGCTGCTCGTCTCCGTGCCCTTCGGGGTTCTGGTGGCCCTGGTGCTGCTCGCCAACAACATCCGCGATGTGCCCTACGACCGCCCCAAGGGCATCCGCACCCTGCCGATCCTGCTGGGGCAGAAAAAAGGGCTCGCCCTGTACGTGGCCCTGGTCGTGGCGGCCTTCGCGGCCGTGGTGGGGATGGCCCTGGTCGGCCCGCTCCGGCCATGGTCGCTGATCGTTCTGCTCTCGGCCCCGCTGGCCTTCAAGCTGCTTCGCCGCATGGCCCAGGACGTCCCGCTCGACGCCGACGCCCAGACGGCCAAGCTCGACACCGCCTTCGGCCTCTTGCTGGTCGCATCCCTGGTGCTGGAAGGACTGATGTGAGCCGGCGTCCGTCGGATTCCCTGCTCCTGGCCGCCACCCTGCTCCTGGCGGCCGGCCTGTGGTTCATCACCTTCGCCCTGAAGGGCCCCTCCTTCTGGGTCAAGATTTCGATCTCGGCCGCCACCCTCGCCCTGCTCGCCCTGCGGCTCGATCCACCCGGCCGGGTCGGCGGCCGCCTGGACGCCCGCACCTGGCTGACCGGCCTGGGATCCGCGGCGGCCCTTTACCTGATTTTCTGGCTCGGGCGGACGGTGTCTTTAGCGCTTTTCGATTTTGCGGGAGATCAGATCGGGGCGATTTACCATAAAGGGGAAGGAACTCCGGCCTGGGTCATCGCGCTCCTGCTATTTTTTGTCACCGGCCCCGGCGAGGAAATTTACTGGCGGGGGTATCTGCAGCGCCGCCTGATGGTGCGCTTCGGGCGTTGGCCGGGCTGGGCGCTCGCCACCGCCCTGTACGCCGGGGTCCATGTGAGCTCGATGAACTTCATGCTCGTCGGCGCCGCGGCCGTCGCCGGGGCTTTCTGGGGGGCCATCTACGCGCAGGGGAGAAGGCTCGCGCCGGTGATCCTCTCGCACTCCGTCTGGAGCACGGTGATCTTCGCGGTGTTCCCGCTCCGCTGAGCCTGGGGCGGACCGTCGGCCGCACCCCCGTCCGTCCCGTGTTGCCCCATGCGTTTCACGTCCCCTGGGTGACGATACGGGTGACCGCGTCCAGCAGCGGGGGCTGAAGGATACGCCACTTGGGCTGAATGGCCCCGCCTGCCGTCCAGTTGAAATCAACGGCCGTGTAGCGCTCCGGGATGACCCGCTCCCCGTGCTCACCGTAGACGCTCTGCGGCGTGTGCTCGACGAAGAGCATCCGGTGCGAGTCGAGCCGGAAATCCCGCGCGACCGCGGTGGCCACATGCCCGGCGCAGCTGCGGACCGACATCGGGCTTCCGGGCACATCGGAGACGATGACGAGCGTGGTATGGAGAGGGGCCGCGCCGCCCGCGGACTCCCGGGTGAGGTCGTAGATCCTGAGCCGGCAGCGGCCGCTCGCCAGCTTGAGCCTGCCGCCGAACCCCTCCCATTCATATACCCCGTCATGAACCAGCATCGGCACTCCTCTCAGCGCGTCACAACTTCAGAATTCTCACGCCTTTTAATCAGGCCGTCGACGGGGGCGCCCAACGCCCGGCGTCAAGGCGCGCAAGTCCCGTGGACCGAGACGTACTCCCAGTACGTCGCAGGCCCCACGCGGCAACGCGCAACACCCACCCGGAGACCCTCCGGACGGGGGCGCCCAAAGCCCGACGTCAAGGCGCGCAAGTCCCGCGGACCGAGACGTACTCCCAGTACCGTAGATCCAGTAGGCGTTGGCATCACCGGCTCCAAAGCTGCTGCCACCACCGCCGGACTTTGTGCCACTGCCTTGGCCGCCGAGCGCCTTGCGCAGGTTATCGAGAAAGCCCATAAGACCTCCGAG
>JBFYWT010000015.1:0-17344 GCA_041310895.1 Desulfobacteraceae bacterium
GAAATCAGGGCCATTCCGGCATGCGAAGTTACCGCTTTCCCGGTGAAGGCAATCTTGGCTTTTCCTTGGGAGATGACTTTACGCGGACGGCCTTTTTTGCTATGTCGTGTTTGCACCCTTATGATGATCCCTTTCTCGAGGGTCGACCACGGTTAAGCTCGCAGGATCATTCTTAAAGGGTGCTTTCTTTTTGGTCAATACCTAATCGCGACGCAATATCCGGGATAAAATATCTTTCTAGATCGCCTATGAACTGGAGGGTTGAATCGATTGGCAGCAGAAAATGGTAGCAGAAAACGAAATAGGGGCTACGGTCTAAACCGTAACCCCTTGATTTTGTTGGTAGGCGCTACTGGATTTGAACCAGTGACTTCTACCGTGTGAGGGTAGCGCTCTCCCGCTGAGCTAAGCGCCCGAAGACCTATGCCCTTCGGTGGGAGCGGCTTCCAGCCGCGATTCGTGTGGGTGGCATGCCCCCCCTGATTTGGAATCGCTTCCGGCTGCAAGATAAGCTCGTCGCCGCATCCCTGGTAACCATTTAAGTCGTTTCCGGGTCGAAATCAAGTTTTTTTTCGGGCGCGGCGGCCGCGCCGGAAGGGGCATCCGCGGCGACGGCCGGGCCGGACGATTCCGGCTCGGGGGCGGGCTCTTCCGCCGTGCTCTCTTCGTAGCCGTCTGCCTCCACGGGGCCGGCGGCCTCCTCGTCCAAAGTGACTTCGACGCCGGGGCGGGCCTCCAGGAGCTGCTTGCCGAACTCCTCGATCTCCCGGGGTGTCGGCAGGTCCTTCAGGTCCTTTAAATCGATGGTTTCCAGGAAGATCTTGGTCGTGGCGTAGATGAGTGGCCGGCCGGCGATCTCCTTGCGGCCCAGGACGCGGATCAGCTTCCGCTCGAGCAGCACCCGCAAAACCCCACCGCAGTCCACCCCGCGCAGGTGCTCGATGTCGGCGCGGATGATCGGCTGCTTGTAGGCGATGACGGCCAGGGTCTCCATGGCGGCCTTGCTCAGCCGGAGCGGTTTGGGGTCGACCAGCCGCCGGACCCAGGCGGTGTACTCCGGCCGGCTGCGGAACTGGAAGCCGCCGGCCACCTCGACGAGATAAAAGCCCCCGCGGCGGGCCTCGTACTCGCTCTGGAGAGCTGTGATCGCCTCGCGGATCGCCTGAGGGTCGGCCTGGGGCAGGGTTTTCTTCAAGCGCTCCACGCTGAGCGCTTCGTCCGCGACAAAGAGCAGGCTTTCAACGATGTTCTTTAAGTCTTCCATCACACGTAGAATATCCGGATGATCCCCGAGCCGACGTGCTGCACGGTGCGGATCAGGGCAAGTTTGACCATTTCCAATATCGCCAAAAACGTCACGATGATCTCACTGCGGTTAGGCCGATCCGAAAAGAGCTCGTAAAAGGTGAGTGAGCCCTTCTCTTCCAGGAGGTCGGCGATCTGGGAGATGCGCTCCTTGACCGAAATCGTATCGGTGGTGAATTCGATCCGCGCCTCCTCCGACAGGCCGGCCAGGATCTTCTGGAAGGCGTCGATCAGCTCGAAGAGGCCGATCTTGATCACCTCCTCCTCGCCCGGGGGCGCGAACTCCGCAGGCTTCACCCCCCGCGTGAAGGTGTCCTCGCCGAGGAGCGGCCGGTCGGCCAGCTGCTCGGCGGCCGCCTTGAGCCGCAGGTATTCGAGCAGCGGCCGGACGATCTCCTGGCGCGGGTCCTCCACCTCCCCCTCCTCGGCGTGCAGCGGCAGCAGGGTGCGCGACTTGATCTGCGCCAGGGTGGAGGCCATGACGACGAATTCGGCGGCGTACTCCACGTTCAAGGCGTCCAGCCACTCCAGGTACTGCAGGTACTGCTCGGTCACGAGCGCAATCGGGATGTCGGTGACCGGGATCTGGTTCTTGCGGATGAGGTGAACCAGGAGATCCATCGGCCCCTCGAAGAGGTCGGTGAGCCTGACGCGGTAGGGCTCTGCGCTGGCGGGCGGCGTCACGGGGCCTTAGGTCCTTCCTTTTACAGCTTGACGGCGGCGCGGACCTCGTCCATGGTCCGGCCCGCGGTCTGCCCGGCCTTGGCCCGACCGGCGGCGATGATCTCTTCCACGAGGCCGGGCCGCTCCTGGTAGTAGCGGCGTTTTTCGCGGATCGGGTCGAGGAAGGCGTTAAGGTTCGCGGCCATCCGCCGCTTGCACTCGACACAGCCGATATCCGCGCTGCGGCAGCGGCGGTTGACCTCGGCCACGAGCTCCGGCGGGGAGTAGAGCTTGTGGAAATCGTAGACGTTGCAGATCTCGGGATTCCCGGGGTCGGACTTGCGCATGCGGGCGGGGTCGGTGATCATCGTCGCCACCTTGGCAGCGACCACATCGGCCGGATCCGCGAGGAAAATGGCGTTGCCGTAGCTCTTGCTCATTTTGCGGCGATCGGTGCCGAGGAGCTTCGGGGTTTCGGTGAGGATCACCTCCGGCTCCGGGAAGACGGGCCCGTAGAGGTAATTGAAGCGGCGGGCGATTTCGCGCGTGATCTCGACATGCGGCGCCTGGTCCACCCCGACCGGGACACCGAAAGGCTTGTACATGATGATGTCGGCCGCCTGCAGGACCGGGTAGCCCAGGAAGCCGAAGGTCGAAAGGTCCTTGTTGCTGAGCTGCTCGATCTGGTCCTTGTAGGTCGGGTTGCGCTCGAGCCAGGGCACCGGGGTGATCATCGAGAGGATCAGGAAGAGCTCCGCGTGCTCCTTGACGTGGGACTGAACGAAGAGGGTGCTCTTCTCCGGGCTCAGCCCCACGCTCAGCCAGTCGAGCAGGATATCGTAGGTGAAACCCTTGATTCCGCCGGGCGACTCATAGTCGCTCGTCAGGGCGTGCCAGTCCGCAATGAAGAAAAAGCAGTCGTACTCTTCCTGCAGGCGCACCCAGTTGGCCAGGGCGCCATGGTAGTTGCCTAAGTGCAGCGGCCCGGTCGGCCGCATCCCGCTCAACAATCGTTTGCGCATCGCGTGGTATTTCCTTTTCCGAATTATAAGTTCCGAGTACCGAGTCAGAGTCAGCGGTATTTCGTCTTTTTATACCCGTTCACGTTCGCGTACCCGTACACGATTCCTTTCAACAACGAGTGAACTGCCGTGTACGAGAACGTGTACCGCTCCGCTGTGAACGTGTACGTTTTTTTCACTTCGACTCATAACTCCGACTCTGACTCATCTTTTCAGGTTCCGACCTCGTCTCCTGCATCCCGCGGCGGGACCGGTGTCGTTTCCCCCGTTTCATGCGCAAGCCGCCGGGCCAGCGCCAGTTCATCCTCCCGCGAGCGCACGCGGCCGTTCAAACGGGCATCGAATACGGCATCGAGGATTCTGCGAAACATGGGGCCGGGGGTCAGCCCCATCGCTTTCAGATCGCTGCCGTTGAGCAAAATCGATGTCCGCCGAAGGTTCGTGCAATAAAGCGAAATCGCCTTCTTGACCTCTTCGCGGTCGGTGGCGGCCATCATGTACAGAATGATTTCGGTGCGGAACACGGAAAGCCGCCGGTAGAGGCCGCTGTGGTCGGGCGGCAGCCGGCGTTCCAGGCCGAGCAGGCAGCGTTCGGCTTTCGGGCGTTCGTGGACGAACATCTGCTGCAGGCGGGGACTGAGCTCGAAGCGCTGGCAGATCGCCGCCACCTTGTCCGTATCGCCGTGCTGGATGAGCACCAGAAAATAAACGGCCCACTTCATATAGGATTCGCCCAGAAAAAGCAAATCGTACCAGGAGAGCACCTGCTGGGCCGCATTCAGCCGGGCCATGAGGCCCTTGCTCAGGGTGAGCGCAGGGTGAACCACCTTGAGCAACCCGAAGTCGTTCAACCGGGAGACGGCCGCAGGCGCGTTTTCCTCCTGCAGGATCAGCCGCAGCTCGCTGAAGACCCGACGGCCGGAGAGCTCGCGGAAAAAATCCATCGCAACGGCATTGGCGATCAGTCCGGCGGTCAGGCGCCCGATGCTGAAGCCGAAGCGCTGCTCGAAACGGATGGCCCGGAAGACCCGGGTCGGGTCTTCGACGAAGCTCAGGTTGTGCAGCACCCGAATGGACTTCTCCTTGTTGTCCTTCTGGGCGGTGAAGAAATCGATGAGGACCCCGAAGTGGTCCGGGTTGAGTTGGATCGCCAGGGTGTTGATCGTGAAGTCGCGCCGGTAGAGGTCGAGCTTGATGGAGCTCATCTCCACCACCGGCAGCGCTGCCGGAAAATTGTAGTACTCCATGCGCGCCGAGGCGACATCGATCTTGAAGCCGTCCGGGTAGATGATGACGGCCGTGCCGAACTTCTCATGGGTGTGGATCCGGGCTCCGGTGCTCCGCGCGTACTCGCGGGCAAAGCGGATCCCGTCGCCCTCGATGACGACGTCGATGTCCTCGTCGCTGCGGTAGAGGAAAAGGTCCCGCACGAAGCCGCCCACCACATAGGCCCCGCAGCCGAGCGCGCTTGCCGTCCGTCCGACCCCGCGGAGCACATCGAGGACCCGCGCCGAGAGCCGCTCCTGCATGAACTTGATCACGGAACGGGTGCGGGGCGCTCCCGGCTCGCGTGGCGCCTCGGCTGCAAGGACGGAGCCCTCCCGGCGCTGGCCGACGAGGATGTTGAGCAGATCGGTGCGGGTGATGACCCCGATGATGTGCGCCCCCTCCACCACGGGCAGGATGCGCTGTTTGGAGTCGATGATTTTCCGCTGGATCTCCGCAATGTCGGCCTCCGGTCCCACCGTCGCCACCTCGGTGCTCATGTAGGCGCGTACCGGGACCTCTCCCAGCTTGTGAAAAAGGGCCTTTTCGATGACCTGCCGGGTGATGAATCCGTGCAGCTCCTCGCGCTCCGCTTCTTTTTCGGTGACCAGAAGGGCGTTGACGTTGTAACGGGTCAACGTGCTGTTCGCTTCCTCGCAGGTCACTTCCGGGCCGACGCTGATGACCGGGGCGGACATCAGGTGGCGGGCCAGTCGGCGCGCGCGGACGTTTTGAAGCAGCACCTGGAGGAGTTGCTCCTCGGTCTGGGGCAGGGTCTGGTCCTTTAAGGTCGCGGCGGCGGCATAGGCATGGCCCCCGCCGCCCAAAGCGGCCAGAATGGCACCGGCGTCCACCTCCTCCAGACGGCTGCGCCCCACGATGTAGATTTTGGACTCCATCAGGGCCAGGGCGAAGATGACATCGAGGTTCTCCATCCGGGCCATTTTCTGCACGAGGAAGGCGAAGTCGGGCATGTAGACTTCGCGCGTGATCCCGGTGATGACCACCTCGATGCCGTTGACGCTGACGCGCCGGGCGCCCTGGATCATGTCGTTCAACAGCACCACCTGCTCGGGGTTGAGCTCGCGTGCCAGCAGGTCGGAGACGACGTTTAAGTTGGCGCCCCGTGAGAGCAGGAAGGCGGCGGCGAGAAAATCCCGCGCGGTGGTGGAGGCGAAGGTGAAAGAGCCGGTGTCCTCATACAGCCCGAGGGACATGACGGTGGCCTCTTCCGGTGAGATCGCGATGTCGCCTCGCTCCCGGATGGCCTCGATCAGCAGGGTGACGTTCGCCCCGGTCGGGGCACAGCACTCGAGGTTGCCCCTGATGTCCTTCTCTGCCGCGGGGTGGTGGTCGTAGACGTGGATTTCCAACCCGGGGGTGTCGAGCAGGGCGGCGAGCGGGCCGATGCGGCCGGCCTGCCGGGTGTCCACGAGCACGAGGCGCTTCACACGGCCGAGGTCGACGGCGCCGATCTCCCGCATGTTGAACAGATAGGCCATGGAGCTGATGAAGAAATTGCGCAGGTTTTTTTCCTGGGAGCCGGGAAAAACGATCAGGGCGTCAGGGTAGAGCTTTTGGGCGGCGAGCAGCGAGGCCAGGGCGTCGAAGTCGGCGTTGATGTGGGTGGTGATGACGGTGATGTCGGATCGGTCGCTGTCCGGGGGATGTGCCACGCGCATGGTCCTCATAATGCCGGGCAAGGTGTTGAGAAACAAGCCTTAGAGCCGCACGACGCCGGATCACGGCCTGAGGCGTCGGTTTGCAAAATCCGATTGAAATGGGGCCCGTGTACCACATCGGGGCATGAATGCCAACCGGCCGGGGCCTGAACACTCAAGTTTTCCCTTATCCGGCCGATATCGTGTCCAGAGCCCGGGTGCAGGCGGGGCGGCAGGCCCCGATGCGCGGGCCGGAACCCGAATCGAGCCATTCAGTAGACAGGGGCGCTGAAATACGAGATAATCGAAAAAGGTCCATTATGCCGGTCGGCTGCCGGACTGACCCGGGCGACCCCCATACCGTGACCCGTCCAGGGAGGATGATGCAATGCCAGTTTACCAGTGGGCAGGGAAGAACAGGCTCAACAAACCACAAAAGGGAGAAATGGAAGCCGCCAGCGAGGATGCCGTGCGCGCGAGTCTCGCCCGCCAGCGTATCACCGCGACCCGCATCAAACCCAAGCCGAAGGACCTGCTGGCCAACATCTCCTTTCTGCAGCCGGTGGTCAAGGAGAGCGACATCATCCTCTTCGCCCGGCAGTTCTCCACCATGATCGATGCCGGCTTGCCCATCATTCAATGCCTGGACATTCTCTACTCGCAACAGGCCAATACCACTTTTAAGAAAATGCTCAAAGAGGTCAAGGAGTCGGTCGAGGGCGGCGCCACCCTGGCCGAGGCGCTCAAGAAATTTCCAAAGCATTTCGATGACTTGTTTGTAAATATGATCGCTGCGGGCGAGGCCGGCGGCATTCTGGACGCGATTCTGCGGCGGCTGGCCGCCTACATGGAGAAGGCCGCCCGCCTGAAGGCCAAGGTGAAGGGCGCCATGACCTACCCCCTGGTCACCCTGGCGATCGCCATCCTCGTGCTGGCCGTCATTCTGATCTTCGTCATCCCGGTCTTCGAGGAGATGTTCGCCGATTTCGGCAGCGAGCTGCCCGCGCCCACCGCGTTTGTCGTGGCCATGAGCGATCTGGTGAAGAGCAAAGTCCTCTACCTGATCGGCGCGGCGATTCTCTTTGGGATCGCCTTCAAGAAATACTATGCGACCGCAAAGGGGCGCGATACCATGGATGCCCTGCAGCTGAAGCTGCCGGTCTTCGGAATGCTGCTGCGCAAGGTGGCGGTCGCCAAATTCACGCGCACCATGGGGACCATGCTTTCCAGCGGGGTCGCCATTCTCGAGGCGCTGGACATCGTGGCCAAGACCGCGGGGAACCGTACCATTGAAAAGGCGATCTACAGCGTGCGTTCCGGCATCTCGGAAGGGCGGACCATGGCCGACCCCCTGTCCGATAGCGGCGTGTTTCCGCCCATGGTCTGCCAGATGATCGCCGTGGGCGAGTCGACCGGCGCTCTGGACGCCATGCTGGAGAAGATCGCCGACTTCTACGACGAGGAGGTCGACCAGGCGGTGGAGAACATGACGGCCCTGATCGAGCCGCTCATGCTGGTGTTCCTCGGGGTGACGATCGGCGGCCTGGTCGTGGCGATGTACCTGCCGATTTTCAAGATGGCCGGTGCCATATCCTAATCCACGGTCGCGGGTCGGCCGCCGACCCGTGACTGGACGCCATCCTGTCGCAGGCCGCCGCACGCTCCGGCGGCCTGCTGCGTTTGGGGATCCTGTGACCACCGATAACGACCTGCGCTCCAAGCTGCGGATGCTGGCCGCCGCCCGCGTGGTTTTCACCGGGCTGCTGCTCGGCTCCACCTTGTATCTGCACCTCGGCCGGGGTGCCGACGAACCCCTGGCCCGCTTCGGCGCCCTTTACACGCTGATCGGCTGCGTTCTATCCATTTCAGCCGTCTATGGCCTGATTCTGCCCCGCGTCCGCAATCTCACCGCCCTCGCCTACGTTCAGATCGTGGGCGACACGCTGGCGGTGACCGCGGTGCTTCAGTTGACCGGTGGGTTTTCGAGCCTCTTTACGTTTCTGTACCTGGTGGTCATCGTCACATCGAGCCTGCTGCTTCCCCGGCGCGGGACCCTGCTGGTGGCCGCCCTCTGCAGCATCCAGTACGGGCTCATGGTGGACCTGGAGTATTTCGGCCTGGTCCGCTATGTCGCCCCTGAGGTGGGCCCCCAGGCCGTCTCGGCCGAATGGGACCAAGTCATCACCAAGATCGCGACCATCATCGGTGCCTGCGTCACGGTGGCGCTGCTGAGCAGCTTTCTTTCAGAGCAGACCCTGCGGACCCGCCGCGAGCTTTACGCGATGGAGGCGCACGTCAAGCGGGTCGAGAAAATGGCGGCCATCGGGGAGATGGCGGCCGGGCTGGCTCACGAGATCAAAAACCCCCTGGCCTCCATGAGCGGCGCGATCCAACTCCTGCGGGAGGACATCCGCTGCGACCCGGACCAGGAGCGGCTGATGCAGATCATCCTGCGCGAGGCCGATCGCCTGAGCGCGCTGGTGGGGAACTTCCTCCTTTACGCGCGGCCGCCGGCCGGCAAACCCGAGCCTATCAAACTGGATCGGGTGCTTCAGGAGACGATCGAGCTCTTCGGCAAGAAGAGCGGGCTCCAGTCGCGGATTGCCATCACGCTGGACGCGCCGCCCGGGGCCTGGATCCGGATGGATCCGGCCCACCTGCGGCAGGTCCTCTGGAACCTGCTGACCAACGCCGCCGAGGCCATTGACGGTGCGGGGGCGATCCACATCGAACTGGCCGCGGCCAAAGACAGGCAGCTTTGTCTCAAGATCGCCGACACGGGCGCGGGCATGGCGGCCGAGACCCTCGCCACCATTTTCGACCCCTTCTTCACGACCAAGGCGGACGGGACCGGTCTGGGGCTTTCCATCGTTCACCGCATTCTCGAATCTTATGGCTGCCGCCTGGACGTGGAGAGCGCCCCCGGCCGCGGAACCGTGGTCATGCTCCATTTGAAGCCGATCGATGCCCCATCGCCTCGGACCGCCTCACCCCCGCCGGCGAGGGCCGGCGCCGCGCTTGACAGCTTCCGTCAAATCGATTAATCGTTCCAATTTAATATGAATTTTCATTTACGGAAAGAGGCCATGCTCACACCCTCGGAGTCCGGCGGCGACGTATTACAGAAACGCCAGGAAAAGATTCTGGCGCTCAGGCAGCAACCGGTGCGGTTGTATCCCAACGACTTTGCGGTAAGCCACAGCGTGGGTGAATTGCAGGCGCTCACCCAGGCCTCCCCCGAAACGCTCACGGAGGAGGGCCCCGTTTTTGCCGTGGCCGGCCGCATGATGGCCGTCAACCACTTCGGCAAGGCCGCTTTCATCCGCCTGCGCGACCGCTCCGGGCAGCTTCAGGTCTACGTCCGCCGAGACCGGGTCGGCGAGGAGGTCTTCGCCCATTTCAAACAGCTCGACATCGGCGATTTCCTGGGCGTGAGCGGGCCGTTGTTCCAGACCCGGACCGGGGAGTGGACCATCCTGGCCGGCAGCCTGCGGCTGCTTGCCAAGTCCGTTCGCCCGCTGCCGGAGAAGTTCCACGGGCTCAAGGATCCGGAGAAACGCTACCGCCGGCGCTACATCGATCTCGTCATGAACCCGGAGGTGCGGGAGATCTTCACCCGGCGCAGCCGCATCATCCAGGAAATCCGCTCCTTTTTCCTGGAGCGCGATTTCCTCGAAGTCGAGACGCCGATGATGCAGCCCATCCCGGGCGGGGCCGAGGCCACCCCGTTCAAGACCCACCACAATGCCCTGGCGATGGACCTCTACCTGCGCATCGCGCCCGAGCTCTACCTGAAGCGCCTGGTGGTGGGAGGCTTCGAGCGGGTCTTTGAGATCAACCGGAACTTCCGCAACGAGGGAATCTCGACCCAGCACAACCCGGAATTCACCATGCTCGAATTTTATCAGGCCTATGCGACGTACACGGACCTGATGGAGCTGACCGAGACATTGATGGCCCGCCTCGCCGAGCGGGTGACCGGTACGACCCGTGTTTCCTACCAGGGAGAGGAGATCGACTTCGCCGGTCCCTGGCGCCGGATTTCCCTCTTCGACGCTCTCGATCAGATCGGCGGCGTGGACCGCGGCATCCTTTCCGATCGCGCCCGGATGATCGAGTTCGCCGAGCGCCGCGGCGTTAACTTGACCAAGACCGGCAAAGCGGCCAAGATCATCACCAAGCTCTTCGATGTGCTGGTTCAGCCGCACCTGGTGCAACCGACCTTCATTCACGGCTACCCGGCGGAGGTCTCCCCTCTCTCGCGGCGCAGCGACGAGACACCCGAGCTGACCGAGCGCTTTGAGCTTTTCATCGGGGGGCGCGAGATCGCCAACGGCTTTTCGGAGCTGAACGATCCGGTCGACCAACGCGAGCGGTTCGCGGACCAGCTCCGGCAGCGGGAGGCCGGGGATGCGGAGGCACACTGGATGGACGAGGACTACCTCGAAGCCCTGGAGTACGGTATGCCGCCCACGGCCGGGGAGGGGATCGGCATCGACCGGCTGACGATGCTCTTGACCAACGCGGCGTCGATACGGGAGGTGATACTCTTCCCGCACATGAAGCCGCGCGATTGACGGCTGCGCCGCAAACCCGATGCCGGCGTTGCGCCGCGCCCCTTCTCGCTGCGGCGTACGAAAAGTACGCCTCGCTCGGCGGGGCTCGCGCGCCTTGGCCTCGGGCTTGGGGCGCAGCCGTCGGACGGCCCTTGAACCCTTGAACCCTTGAACCCTGAACCCTTTTTTCTCATGTCCTTCGAGCTTTTCATCGGCGGTCGGTACCTGCGGGCCAAGAAAAAGGCCTTTATTTCCCTCATCACCTACCTTTCGATTGCCGGAGTGGCCGTGGGAGTGATGGCCTTGATCGTTGTCATCGCCGTGATGAGCGGGTTCGAAGCCGACCTCAAAAGCCGGATCCTGGGCGGCCAGGCCCAGGTCATCCTCATGCGGCACGGCGGGCCGCTGGCCGACTACCAGGAGGTGCTGCGGCAGGTGGCGGCGGTGGACGGGGTTGCGGCCGCCACTCCCTTCATTTACACCCAGATCATGCTGCGCTCGGCGTCCTCGGTCGCGGGGGCCGTACTGCGGGGGGTCGAGCCCGAAACCGTCGGCCGGGTGCTGACGACGCTGGCGGAGGTCAACCTGCCCGAAGGCCGGGGGGCCGCCGAGGGGGAGGGCGCCGCCATTCCGGGCATCGTGCTCGGCCGGGAGCTGGCAAAGAACGCGGGGGTGGTCAAGGGCGACGTGGTCCAACTGATCTCGCCCCGCGGCATGCTTTCGCCCGTCGGCCACATTCCGGCCATGAAACAGTTCCGCGTCACCGGCTACTTCGAGTCCGGAATGTACGAGTACGACCAGACCTTCGCCTACATCCATCTTCACGATGCCCAGCGGCTGCTCAAGATGGGGGAGACGGTGAGCGGGATCGAGATCCGCGTCACCGACATCTACCGCGCGCGGGAGGTGGCCGATGCGATTCTCGACCGGGTGGGTCCGGCCTATTACGCTCGGGACTGGATGCAGCTCAACCGCAACCTGTTCAAGGCGCTCAAGCTGGAGCGCCGGGTCATGTTCATCATTCTGACCCTGATCGTGCTGGTGGCCGCCTTCAACATCGCCAGCTCCCTGATCATGATGGTGATGGGCAAGACGAAGGACATCGCCATCCTGAAGGCCATGGGTGCCACCGAGGCGAGCATCCGCAAGGTTTTCGTGCTGAACGGGATGGTGATCGGAACCCTTGGCACCGGCGCGGGCTCCCTGCTGGGTTTGCTGCTGTGCTTTCTCCTGAAACGCTACGACATCCACGAGTTGACGGGCGACATCTACTATTTTACGACCCGGCTGCCGGTCAAGGTGGAAGTGTTCGACGTGGCGGCGATCGTCGTCTCCGCCCTTGTCATTTGCTTTCTGGCCACGATTTATCCCGCCCGGCAGGCGGCGCGGTTGAACCCGGTGGACGCGATTCGCTATGGATGACCCCCTGATCTCCTCCGGGCCCGCCGCCCGCGGCGCTCCCTCGCCGTCCGTTGCCCCGGCGGCCGCCGATCTGGTGGCTGTGCGCGGCCTCTGCAAAGGGTTTCGTAACGGCGGGGCCCTCGTCCGGGTGCTCCAGGAGCTGGATTTGGCTGTGGCGGCGGGCGAGACCATTGCGGTGATCGGCGCCTCCGGGATCGGCAAATCCACCTTGCTGCATGTGATGGGCACCCTCGACCGGCCGGATGCGGGGCGGGTCTATTTCCGCGGGGAGAGTGTCTTCGACTGGCCGGATGCCCAGCTGGCGAAGTTCCGCAACCAGTCGATCGGCTTTGTCTTCCAGTTTCACCACCTGCTGCCCGAGTTCAGTGCCCTTGAAAACGTCATGATGCCGGCACTGATTCACGGTTGGAGCCGGGAGCGGGCCGCGCGGTCGGCGCAGGAATTCCTCGTGCGGGTCGGCCTGCAGGATCGCCTGGGCTATCGGGTCGGAAAGCTCTCGGGGGGAGAACAGCAGCGCGTGGCCCTGGCCCGGGCGCTGGTGCTGAGGCCGCCCTTGCTTCTGGCCGATGAACCCACCGGGAACCTGGACCGTAAAAACGCGGAACAGGTCCATCGGCTCCTCTTCGAGCTCAATCACGAGCTTGGCATGGCCCTCGTCGTGGTCACTCACAACCTGGAGCTGGCCGCCGGCCTGTCGCGGCGCATGACGCTGGTGGAAGGGCGCTTGGAACAGGCCCCATGACGGTCAGGCCCTGGAGGGGATTCAGTTTATGACGACGACGCGCGCGTGCTGCTATCGAGGATTCCCGAGCGTGCCAACGATGCTTTTTTTTCAAATACTCCTCCGGGCGGCACGCTGGCTGCCGGCGCTCGCGATCCTTACTCTGGCCGGCGTCGCCGAGGTGCCGGCCCAGCCGGCCGCGCCGGCAGGGGTGCTCATCCTGCCGTTCGATACGCACAGCCCCCCGGAGCTTTCCTATCTCAAAAGCGAGATCCCGGAGGCGCTTAAACAACAGCTCTCCCAGGAGGGAGCCAACGCCCGGGTGCTGGACCCCGGCACGGCGGCGGCCTGGGCGGCATCGGCTGCGGACGATGCCGCGCTCGCCCGGTTGGCGGGTCAGACCGGCGCCGACTTTCTTGTCACCGGCAGCCTCACCTGGATCGGCCGGGACTTCAGTCTGGATGCGCGTCTTGCGGCCGCGAGCGGGGACCGCCCGCCGCGGTTCTTTTCGGCGGTTGGCCAGGGGGTGGAGAACCTCCCGAACGCCGTCAAGACCCTGGCGCAGGACATCGGCCTCGTTCTGTTCCGGCGGGAAAGGGTCGTGGAGGTGGCCATCGAGGGCAGCCAGCGCATCGAGGCCGAGGCGATCCGGCGCGTCATCAAGACCCGGCCCGGCGACATCCTGCTGCCGAAGAACACGGCCGAGGACCTCAAAGCCATTTATGGAATGGGCTACTTTGACGACATCCAGGTCGAGTCCCAGCCGCGGGCGGACGGCGTCGTCCTGGTGTTCCGGGTCACGGAGAAGCCCACCGTGCGGTCGGTCAATGTCACCGGGGCGAGCGCCATCGATACCGAGGACATCAAAAAGAGTCTCGGCCTGAAGAAGGGTGCCGTCTTGAATGACTTCACGATCCGCAACGACATCCGACGGATCGAGGACATGTACCGCGAGAAGAACTACCACGATGTCCGGGTGACCCATACCGTCAGCCCTCAGCGGAACAACCAGGCCGACGTGGACTACACGATCGAGGAGGGCGACAAAAAGCTCATCAAGAAGATCGTCTTCATCGGCAACACGGCCTACAGCGAGCGCAAGCTGAAGGGTGAAATGGACAGCGCCGAAAAAAGCTGGCTGTCATGGTTCACCTCCGCGGGCGATCTCAACCGCGACCTGCTAAACCAGGATGCCGGAAAGCTAACCGCCTTTTACCAGAACCAGGGCTATGTGCGCGCCCGGGTGGGCGAACCCCAGGTCGACTTCGAGTCCGACGGGATCGTGGTCACCTTCCGGATCAACGAAGGGCCGCGGTTCAAGGTGGGCAAGGTGGAGTTCACCGGCGACCTGATCCTGCCTGCGGATCAGCTCATGCAGCGGATCAAGATTCACCGGGAGCCCTTTTTCAATCGCGAAACCCTGCGCAACGACGTCCTGAGCATTACCGACCTTTACTCGGACGACGGCTACGCGTACGTGGATGTCGCCACCCGGGTGAACCAGAATGCCGAGACCCTGGTGGCCGACATCGTGTTCGCCATCGACAAGGGCCAGCAGGTCTACTTCGAGAAAATCCAGATCACCGGCAACACCAAGACACGCGACAAGGTCATCCGCCGCGAACTGAGGGTCCACGAGCAGGAGCTCTACGGCGGCCAGCGGCTGAAACGGAGCATCCGCAATCTCAACCGGCTGGATTACTTTGAAAACGTAAAGGTGGACACCGTCAAGGGCAGCGCGGATGACCGGATGCGCGCGACGGTGGAAGTGACCGAGAAGAGCACGGGGGCCTTCAGCGTCGGAGCGGGCTACTCGACGGTGGAGAACGCCTTCCTGACCGGGTCCGTCGCCGAACGCAACCTCTTCGGCCGCGGCCAGACCCTGGCCCTGCGCGGAATGGTGGGCGCCAAAACCCAGCGCTACACCTTGAGCTTTACGGAGCCCTGGCTGTTTGATATACCGCTCACGGCCGGGGCCGAGCTTTACAAATGGGAGATCGAGCTCGAGGACTACACCCGGGACAGCATCGGCGGCAAGATCCGGCTCGGCTACCCGCTGTTCGAGTACGTGCGCGGCAATGTGATCTACAACCTGGATTTTGCCCGCATCGGCAATGTGGACGAGGATGCCTCCACCTCGATCAAGCAGGATGAAGGCCGTTTCACCAAGAGCAGCATCACGCTGCTTCCGCGCTATGACTCGCGCGACAGCCTCTTCAACGCCAAGGAAGGCTCGCTGCACAGCATCGAGTACGAGGTCGCCGGGCTGGGCGGCACGGTGGGCTTCAACAAGGTGGTCGGAGACACGGGGTGGTATTTCCCCCTGGTGTGGAAGTTCATCGGTGTGGCCCATGGCCGGGCCGGGTACATAAAAGGGATCAGCGGGATGGACTTGCCGGATTACGAGAAGTTCTACCTGGGCGGAATCAACACGGTGCGCGGCTTCCGGCGCGACGACCTCGCCCCCGAACAGGGAGGCGGGCCGGTCGGGGGAGACTATTTCCTGCAGAGCAATCTTGAAATCAAATTCCCGCTGGTGGAAGATGCTGGCATTTACGGAATCATTTTTCAGGACTCCGGCATGGTCCGGCGGGAGGAGGATTCGTTTGACCTGGGCGAGATGCGCTACAGCGCGGGCCCTGAGATCCGCTGGCTCTCGCCCATCGGTCCGATCCGCATCGCCTACGGGTTTATCCTCAACCCGCGCAGCACGGACGGAAGTGCCGGAGCCTGGGAATTCTCCATGGCCTCCGCCTTCTAATGCCCGGTGAGGTGAGGCGATTCGGCTGGGGAGGTTTAGAAAGGCGCCGGTGTCTCGGCCGCCGGCGTGCGACCATCTGTTCGAGAAAGGGGTTGACCATCATGAAGATATCCGCAGGGAGGTTCACGTGCTTAGTGGTGCTGGGCTGTTTTCTGGCCGCAGGGCCGGCGCTCGGTGCCGATCCGGTCAAAATCGGGGTTGTCGATCTGCAGAAGGTTCTCGAGGCGTCGAACGCAGGCAAGGCGGCTCAGAACGAGCTCAAGGTTCAGCGTGACAAGATGCAGGCCGATTTGAAACAGCGCGGAACCGAGATCCAGGAGATCGAAAATCGCATGAAGCGCGAATCCATGGTGATGAGCAAGGAAGCGCGCGAGGAGAAGGAGCGTGAGCACCGGATCAAGGTCAGCGATTTCCAGGCCATGCAACGCAAATACCAGTCCGACCTTCAGGAGGTAGAGCGCAAGCTGATGGGCCAGCTCCAGAAGGAGATCAGCGGACTGGTCGGGGAGATGGCGAAGAAGGACGGCTATACCTTGATCATCAGCAACATCGGCGTGATCTATTCCCAGCCGGCCCTCGACTTGACCGACCGCTTGATCCAGGAGCTCAACGCCAAGCCCGCCAAGAAGCCCGGTCAGTAGGTTTCGCGGCGCCGGACACGGGAGAAACGGAATCATGGACAGCGTCCTGGACATTCTGGCCATCATGCAGCGCCTTCCGCATCGCTACCCCTTTTTGCTGATCGACCGGGTGATCCGGCTCTCCGCCGGCGATGAGATCGTGGCGCTCAAAAACGTGACGATGAACGAGCCCTTTTTCCAGGGTCATTTCCCAGCCCAGCCGGTCATGCCGGGGGTCCTGATCATCGAGGCGCTGGCGCAGGCCGGGGGGGTCCTGGCCAGCGAGAGCCGCGGGCCGGAGAAGCGGGGTGAGATCATCTATTTCATGGGCATGGACGCCGTGCGCTTCCGCCGGCCGGTGGTTCCCGGGGACCAGCTCATCCTGGAGGCCAAGGTGTTGAAGATGCGTTCACGGGTGGCCAAGATGGCCGGCCGGGCCCTCGTGGAGGACCAGTTGGTGGCCGAGGCCGAACTCATGGCCTCGTTCGGCGAGAGCAGCTGAGCTGAATCGGCCGCCTTAAAATCCTCCCACCCGCGAGAAGGAGCAAGAGATATGGCGATCAGCCCCGAGCTTCTGGAGATTCTCGCCTGCCCCAAATGCAAGGGCGAGATTCATCTCACGCCGGCCGAGGACGGCCTCGTCTGCGAACACTGCCGGCTGGTGTACGAGATCCGGGACGACATCCCTATCATGCTGATCGACGAAGCCCGGCCACTGGCGGACGCGTGAGAGCGGCCCGGAAAGCACGTCGGCATGAGCCTGCCCCGGCCGCCCGCACCCGCCAAACTGGTCATCGGGATCCTGCTGAAGGAGCGGGCCCTTTTTGCGGAGCTGGCGCGGCGGCTCTCTGCCTGTTTCGGTCCTCCGGACCTGATCAGCCCCTGGATCCCTTTCGGCTACACCGCCTACTACGAGAAGGAAATGGGCGCTCCGCTCGTGCGCCGCGTGCTGGCCTTCTCAGGGCTGATCGACCAGGACGGTCTGGCCGCAATCAAGCGCATGACCAATTCCCTGGAGGAGGCCTACCGGGCGGAGCAGGGGCGGCGGGCCAATATCGATCCCGGCTATCTCCTGCTGGAGCGCTTTGTGCTCGCCACGGGAAAGAATTTCAGCCATCGCATTTATATCGGCGCGGGCATCTATGCCGACCTGACACTGGTGTTCCGGAAAGGCGGGTTTCAGCCCCTTCCCTGGACCTACCCCGACTATGCCGACCGGCCCTTGTCCGATTTTCTGGTGCGGGTGCGCCGGCGGTACGCGGCGGACCTGAAAGCGCTGCCCGGCGAGGCTGAGAAGGGAGGCGCCCTGCGCCATGATTGACGACTTCGTAAAAATCCCAATCTCTG
>JBFYWT010000024.1:0-16638 GCA_041310895.1 Desulfobacteraceae bacterium
CAACGAGATCATCGCCCACGCCACGGCGGCGGTCCATTTCGACCCCCGCGTGGACACGATTTTCGAAATCGGCGGCCAGGACGCCAAATACACCTACATCACCAACTCGGTGCCCTCCGACTACGCCATGAACGAGGCCTGCTCGGCCGGGACCGGGTCCTTTCTCGAGGAGAGCGCCTTCGAGACGCTCGGCGTGCGCATGGAGGAGATCGCGGAGGCGGCGCTGCGGGGCGACCGGCCGCCCAACTTCAACGACCAGTGCGCGGCCTTCATCGCCTCGGACATCAAGAACGCGATCCACGAGGGCGTGGCGCACGCAGACATCGTCGCCGGTCTCGTCTATTCGATCTGCATGAACTACTCCAACCGCGTGAAAGGCAACCGGCCGGTGGGCCGGAAGGTCTTCATGCAGGGCGGGGTCTGCTACAACCGGGCCGTCCCCCTGGCCATGGCCTCCCTGGTGGGCAAACCCATCATCGTCCCGCCCGAACCCGGGCTGATGGGCGCCTTCGGGGTGGCGCTCGAGGTGGGCAAACGGATCGACCGCGGCCTCCTGCCGGAGACGGTCTTCGACCTCGGCGTCCTGGCCGGCCGCGAGGTCCGCTACGGCCGCAGCTTCACCTGCCGCGGCGGCAAGGAAAAGTGCGACCGGCGCTGCCCGATCGCCGTGATCGAGGTGGAAGGCCGCAACTACCCCTTCGGCGGGGCCTGCAACCGCTACTACAACCTGCGGCACAACGTCCACTACGAGATCGAAAAACTGGACCTCGTGCGGCAGCGCCAGACCCTGATCTTCGACACCTTTGCTCCGCGGCCGGCCGGACCACGCCGGGGCCGCGTGGGGCTGAACCGGAGCTTTCTGGTCAACACCTACTACCCGCTCTACGCCCATTTTTTCAGCCGGCTGGAGTTTGACGTCGTCTTGCCCGAGCGGGCCGCCCCCGAGGGGATCGACCAGCGCGGGGCCGCTTTCTGCTATCCGGTCGAGCTGGCCCACGGCTTCTTTCACGCGCTCATCGCCGGCGACGATCCGCCCGAGTTCATCTTCCTGCCCCACTTCAAAGCGGTGCCCAACCTGGACGATCGCAGCAGTCCCCAATCATTGGTCTGCCCGCTGGTGCAGGGGGAGACGTATTACCTTCAAACCGCCTTTCGCGAGCGGCTCGAGCAGCTCCGGCGCCGGGGCACCCGGCTGCTCACCCCCCTGATGGATCTGTCGCAAGGCCTCCAGGGCGCCGAGCCGGCCCTGGTCGAGGCCGCCCGTGCGATGGGGATCGGCGGGCGCGAAGCGCGCGCGGCCTTCGCGGCCGCCGTGCAGCAGCAGATCGCCTGCACGGATGCCATGCGGGCCGAGGGGCGACGCATGCTGGCCGAGCTGGCGGCCGACCCCGCGGCCATCGGGGTGGTCATCCTCTCCCGCCCTTACAACGGCTTTGTCGATGAAGCCCACATGGGCATCCCCCACAAGTTCGCCTCACGCGGGGTGCCGGTGATCCCGCTCGATTTCCTGGATCTCGAACCCGAGCGCTCCAAACGGCGCATGTACTGGGGTATGGGCAAGCTCCTCATGAAAGCCGCACGGCTCGTGGAGAGACACCCCCAGCTCTTCGCCACCTACATCACCAACTTCTCCTGCGGGCCGGACTCCTTCCTCATCGGTTACGTGCGGGAGATCATGGGGCGCAAACCCTCCCTGACGCTCGAGCTCGACAGCCACACGGCCGATGCCGGGCTCGAGACCCGGGTCGAGGCGTTTCTGGACATCATTCAGGCCTACCGCCAGCTCGCGTCCCGTCGGCTCATCCCCCCGCGCACGGCGCCGTTCACCCCCGCCCAGGCCGTGATCGACGCCGGGCGGCTCCAGGTGCGCACCTCCGCCGGCGACCTGCTGCCGCTCGGCGATCCGCGGATCACCGTCCTGATCCCCTCGATGGGGCGGCTCGGATCCGAGGCCTTCGCCGCCTTCAAGCGCGGCTACGGCCTGAACGCCCGTGCCGCGCGCGAGAACGATGAGGCCATCCTCAAGGTCGGCCGCGCCAACACCTCCTGCAAGGAGTGCCTGCCGCTGATCCTGACCACCGGGACGCTCCTCAGCTACGTTCAGAACGGCCGCCGCCCGGAGGAGGTGGTCGTCTACTTCATGGCGACCGGCTCCGGCCCCTGCCGCTTCGGCCAGTACGCCGTCTTCATGGAGGACCTCGTACGGCGGATGCAGATCCCGGACGTGGCCCTGATGAGCCTCACCTCGGACAACTCCTATGCCGGGATGGACAAGCACTTCGAGCGCCACGCCTGGTGGGCGGTCGTCGTCTCGGATGTGATGGAGGATATCCGCTCCATGCTGCTCGCGGCCACGCACGACCCGGACAGCGCCATGACGGTGTTCGAAGGCGAGTGGCAGGCGATCCTCGCCGCCCTGGAGCGGGCGAGCTTCAAGGGGCTGACGGAGCAACTCGCACGCACGGCCGAACGCCTGAAGGCAATCCCCCTGCGGCAGCCGGCCCACAGCGTGCCCGTCGTCACCTTGTCCGGAGAGATCTTCGTGCGGCGCGATGCGCTCTCGCGCCAGTTCCTCACCGAGCAGCTCGCCCGCCGGGGCTTTGCCACGGTGTGCGCACCCGTGGCCGAATGGGTGCATTACTGCAACTACCTCACCGAAACCGGGGCCAACCACGACACCCTGACCCCCCTGAAGGCCTTCAAGCTCAAACTGCGCAACTTTTTCCAGGGGCGCTACGAGAAAACCATCAAATCGATCCTCGCCCGCAGCGGGCTGGTCCAGGCCGAAAGCCCGGATATCGCGACGCTGCTCGCCAACGCGCGGCCTTACCTCTCCGAAAACCTCCGGGGGGAAGCGGTGCTGACCGTTGGCGGGGCGCTGACCGACATCGTGCGCCACGCCTGCGGCGTGATTGCCATCGGCCCCTTCGGGTGCATGCCCAACCGGATCTCGGAGGCCCTTTTGAGCGACGCCATGACCGCCCGCGGCAAGCTCACCGCCGACCCCTCCGCGCCCAACGTGCGGGCCATCCTGACCGACATCGACAACCTGCCGTTCTTGGCGATCGAAAGCGACGGCTCGCCCTTCCCGCAAGTCATCACGGCCAAGCTCGAATCCTTCATGCTCCGGGCCGAACGGCTCCACGCGCGCATGCAGGCCGTTGGCCGGCACTGAACCCACCTGCGGAATGCCGCCATGACGACCCCGCTCACGGTGAGACTTGCCCAGCCCGAATTTATGGGGGAAGTTCCGGTCGAGCAGGCCCTGCTCATGCGGCGCTCGGAGCGGGCGTTCTCCCCGCGGTCGGTCTCCCAGGCCGAGCTCTCCCAACTGTTGTGGGCCGCCCAGGGCACCACCCGCCCCCGGGGCCATCGCACGGCCCCCTCGGCCGGCGCCCTCTACCCGCTCGAGGTCATCGCCGCCGTGGGGCTGGTGCCCGAGCTTCCCGCCGGGATCTACCGCTATCGCAGCGCCGACCACACCCTGACCCAGTCCGCCCCCGGGGACCGACGGGAGGAACTGGCGCGCGCCGGCCTGAACCAACGGTTTTTGACCAAGGCCCCGGTGGTGCTCGTGATCGCGGCCGTCTACGCCCGGACGTGCACCGTCTACGGCCAGCGCGGCGTGCGCTACACCGATATGGAAGCCGGCCACGCCGCACAGAACATCAGCCTGCAGGCGGTGGCGCTCGGGCTGGGGACGGTGATGGTCGGGGCCTTCAACGACGCCGAGGTACGCCGGACCGCCCTCCTCTCCCCGGAGGAGGATCCGCTCTATCTGATACCGGTGGGGCGGTAAGTAAAAGAAGCAACGAGTAACGAGCAACGAGTAACGAGTGTAAAGATAAAGTCGGGGTGCCGGGTCGAAGTCAAACGATAAACAGTCGGAGTCGGAGTAGAAAAAGCCAGAGTGAATGGATGATGTCTTTTTACTCTGACTCTGACTCTGACTCGGAACTCGGTACTGAAAAAGAGGGTCGGGATCGGAACCAGCTCTTAGTCCCGACGCCTTTACTTCCAAGTAAGTTAGGCTTTTTTTCTGTGGGAGCGGCATCTTGCCGCGATCGGATCGTGGCTGGAAGCCACTCCCACAAATCTGAACTTACTTACTGACGAACCGCCGGCGCAGGCGGCGTGCAACGCTAAACACCAACTACCAAACACGAAACACCAATAACCCAACACCGAACACTGTTCACAAAACACCATTCATCTACAAAGTCCATCCGGAGTGCCTTGCGGGGCATCGGGTGAAAGCGAATGGAAATCGGGTGACACACGATCGCAAAGCCGTCTGGGGCTGGGCGTTGTATGACTGGGCCAACTCCGCCTTCGCCACCACCGTGATGGCCGGGTTCTTCCCGGTCTTTTTCAAGCAATACTGGAGCGACGGCGCGGACGTGAATCTCAGCACCGCCCAACTCGGATTCGGCAACGCCGTGGCCGGCCTCGTGATGGCGCTCCTGGCACCGCTGCTCGGCGCGGTAGCCGACCGGACCTCGGCCCAGAAGCGTTTCCTGCTCGGCTTCGCCTACCTGGGCGTCCTCGCAACGGCCGGCCTCTACTGGGTGGCGAAGGGGGAGTGGGCGCTCGCCGTTTTCGTCTTCGCCCTGGGGAACATCGGCTTCTCCGGGGCCAACATTTTCTATGACGCGCTCCTGCCGCGGGTGGCCCCGGCCGAGCGCATCGACGCCGTCTCGAGCCTGGGCTATGCCCTGGGATACCTGGGCGGGGGGCTGCTCTTTGCGCTCAACGTGTTCATGACGCTCAGGCCGCAGATGTTCGGCCTGCCGGATGCCGCCGCCGCCGTGCGCCTCTCTTTCGTGTCGGTGGCGCTGTGGTGGGGCGGCTTCACCCTCTTCACCCTCCGCTGGGTCCCGGAGCGCCGGGGAGGCCCGGACACGCCCGGGCTGATCGCGGCCGTGGCGGACGGGGCCCGGCGGCTCTTCTCGACCCTGCGGCATCTGCGGCAGTACCGGCCGGTGCTGATCTTTCTGGCGGCCTACTGGTTCTACATCGACGGGGTCGACACCATCATCCGCATGGCCGTGGACTACGGGCTGTCGCTCGGGTTCCCCTCCACCGACCTCATCACGGCCCTGCTGGTGGTTCAATTCGTGGGCTTCCCGGCCGCGCTCCTCTTCGGCCGGCTCGGCCAGCGCTGGGGCCCGCGGCGGGCGATCTTTCTCGCCATCGGGGTCTATATGGGGGTGACGGTCTGGGGCGCCCTGATGACCCACCGGGCGGAGTTCTACGTCATGGCCGTGGCCATCGGCCTCGTGCAGGGCGGGATTCAGGCGCTCAGCCGCTCCTACTACACGCGCCTCATCCCCCCGGGCCGGACGGCCGAGTTCTTCGGCTTCTACAACATGCTGGGGAAATTCGCCGCGATCATGGGGCCCGCCCTCATGGGAACCGTCGGCCTGCTGGTCCGCCGGGCGCTCATGCCCGAGAGTCCCACCGCCGAGGAGTTGATCCGGGTCGGCCAGCTGGCCTCGCGCTGGAGCATCGCCTCCATTCTGATCCTGTTTGCACTCGGGGCGGTGCTGCTCGGGTGCGTGGATGCGAAATCGGCCCGGAACCCGGCGGTTCAGGGCTGAATGGCCTTGAGGAAGTTCTGCATGCGGCCGGCGTGGTTGGAGAAGATCCAATCCACTCCGCGGCGGAGCTCGCGCAGGAGCACATTGCGCGACCCCGCGTAGCCGGTGCCCACCTGCTGCCCGGCGGCATGCTGCCGGCGGATGACGCCGCCGCGCGTGGCGAGGTAGTGGCCGGCCACCCCGGCGTACCCGGCACGGAGCGCCAGGCGGCTGAAGGCCTCGACATTCACCCGGGCCACCGGGAGGCAGGCCGACGGGGGGGCAAAAGGGGTCAACCGGAACAGGGCCGGGTCGAGCGCAAGCAGGTGGAAATCGGTCCCGGGGGTGAGCCCGGCGAAGAGCTCCGCCAGGATGCGGGTTTGGCGGGAAGGGTCGGGAAAGGGCTCGGCCTTGATCTCGGCCATCAGGTGCAGGCGGCCGCCGTAGCGGGCGATGAGATCGGAAAGTCGCGGCACGTGCGGGCAGAGGGCGGCCAGCTCTTCCGCGGTGCACCGCGAAACGGTCTGCGGCCGGCCGAAGACCCGCTTAAGGCCCGGGTCGTGGATTACGACCGGCACGAGGTCCCGGGTCCAGCGGATGTCGAGCTCGATCCCCCACGCGCCGCAGGCCGCAGCGGCATCGAACGCGGCCAGGGTGTTCTCCGGGATCCGGCGGCGGTCGTGCACGCCGCGGTGGGCGACGATGCGGCAGCGTTCGAGCTGCTCCGCGTCCGGCCGCGGCTGTGGCATGCCGGCGTAGAACCGGTCGATGGCCGGAAGCAGCAGATGTTCGAGTCGATCGAAAAGGCTCATCGGATGAGTTCTTCCGGCCGGCCCCCGGGGCCGGCCGGAAGAACTCATACCCTATTTAAAAAGGGGAGACAATGGGGATGGATCTCACGCGTCGGGTCCAGGTGGGTGTTCCGTTTCATCGGCTGCGGGAGGAGCTGCTCGCGCATTTCACCGCCAACGGGCTGAACCCCGAGATCGGGATCGACGCCCCGGCGTTGGAGCGGTTTTCGCTCGCGGACTTCGCCGCGGTGGCCGAGGTGCTGCACCGGCACCACCTCACGGTCACCCTGCACGCGCCGTTCGTCGATCTCGCCGCCGGCTCCACCGACCCCGCCATCCGTGCCGTCACCCGCCGGCGCTTCGAAGAGATTCTCCGGCTGGTGCCCCTCTTCACCCCCCGCACCGTGGTGGCCCATGCCGGCTACCAGTGGGAGCGCCACGAGTATTACCGCAAGACATGGGTCGACAACAGCACCGCGTTCTGGACCGACATCGCCGAGAGCCTCAACCGCGCCGGCTCCCGGCTCATGCTCGAAAACGTCTACGAGGAGAGACCGGGCGAGCTCCGCGAGCTATTCGAACGCCTCGCCCCGGCCGGGGTCGGCTGGTGCCTGGACGGCGGCCATCTCACCGCCTTCGGACGAGCCCCCCTGGGCGAGTGGCTGGAGCTGCTGGGGACCTTTATCGGCCAGCTTCACCTCCACGACAACCGCGGCCAGAAAGACGACCATCTCCCGCTGGGACAGGGGGTAATCGATTTTCCCCGGCTCTTTGATTACCTGAAAACCGCACCGCGCCGCCCGGTCGTGACCCTGGAGATCCACCCGCCCGACGGTCTGGGGTCCAGTCTGGCCTATCTCGAACGGCTCTGGCCGTGGCAGGAGGGCCCATGAACTTTCGCATGACACCCCGCCCGTTCCGCAATGTCGTCGGCGTTCTGTTACTAGCCGCCGTCGTGCTCTCCGGGTGCGCCACGCCGGTAGGGGTGCGGTATTTGGACTCGAAGGAGACCCACCGCAAACTGACCGAAACCGTTTTGTCGGCCGACCAATTGAGCGCGCCGACGCTGCAGATCCTCAACCGGGCGGCCCTGACCCGGATCGTCCCCACCGACCCGGCCGCCGCCATCGCCGCCCTGCACGCGGGGCTGCCCACGGCCCAGGCCTCCGATCGGCTCTTCGCCCTGGCCGAGCTCTCCTTCCTGCATGCGGCACAGGGCGGCCGGCGGCCTTATTATCTGGCGGCCGCCGCCTATGCCTATGCGTTTCTCTTCCCGCCGCCGGACGAGATCCCTCCGGATCCGTTCGATCCACGCCTGCGAACCGCCGTCGATCTCTACAACCAGGGGATCGCGAACGGGTTTGCCGGCGCCGAGGCGGGGCGGGTGGAGCTGCAGGCCGGAACCTACCCCCTGCCCTTCGGGGAGCTCGTCGTCCGCGCCGGCCCGGACGAGTTCCGCTGGGGCCCCTTCCGCCTGGTGGACTTCGTCCATGCCGCGGCGCTCGACGTGCGGGGCCTGCACAACGACTATCGCTGGCCGGGAATCGGCGCGCCTCTCGTGGCGGCGCTCAAGCATGTGCCGGGGGAGCGGGTGCGGGAGTTCCTGCGGGTCCCCTCGTCGTTGAAGGTGGCGGCCACAGCGCTCCTGCAGTTCGATAACGTCCGGGAGGGGCTCCACAGCGGTCGGATGACGGCCACCCTCTTGCTGTTCACCACCCAGGAGGGCGCCGCGGTCGCTATCGGCGGCCGTATGGTTCCCCTGGAGTTCCGGCCGAGCGCGGCCCTGGCCTACACCCTGGAAGGGTCCCAGGTCTACGCGCTCGAGCTCAAGGGGTTGTTGTCGGGGGATTTCGCGTTGCTCAAGCAATCGGCGCGATTCAAGGACAACGTGTTTCTCATGGCGCCCTACATTCCGGGCCGGATCCCGCTCGTGCTCGTACACGGGACGGCCTCGAGCCCGGCCCGCTGGGCCCAGCTGTTGAACGAAATCCTCAACGACCGCGACTTGTGGCACCGCTACCAGGTCTGGCTCTTCACCTACAATACCGGAAACCCGATCCTCTTCTCCGGCGGGATCCTCGCCCGGGGGCTGCGCCATGTCGTAGCCGAATTGGACCCCGAGGGCACGGATGCGGCGCTTCGTAAAATGGTGGTCATCGGCCACAGCCAGGGGGGGATCCTCACCAAGCTGACCGCCATCGACAGCGGCGAGCGTTTCCGCGAACAGGCCTTCACCGTCCCCATCGATCAGCTCGACGTCTCGCCCGAAACGCGCGAGCTGCTGACGCGCAGCTTCATCTACGAACCCCTCCCCTTTGTTCGGCGCGTGGTGTTTATTTCCACGCCCCACCGCGGCAGCTTCCTGGTCGAGGAGTGGGTCAGCGATCTGCTGCGGCGGATCATTTCGCTGCCCATCGCCTTGGTCAGCCCGCTGCAGGAGGTGTTCGAGCGCAGCCCCGAGGCGCTCGCGACCAAATCCATGAAGAAGCTGGTGCCGCGCAGCACCGACAACATGAATCCGCGCCATCCCTTCATCCAAACCTTCGCCGCGATCCCCATCGCCCCCGGGATCGCGGCCCACTCGATCATCGCCGTCGCCAACCCGGAAGACCCTGAGGAGGAGTGGAACGACGGGGTGGTGGCCTACCCGAGCGCCCGCATCGAGGGCGTGGCCTCCGAGCTCATCGTGCACTCCGGCCACTCCGCGCAGGAGGCGCCGCAGGCGATCGAGGAGATCCGCCGGATCCTGATCGAAAACCTGAAAGACCCGTGAGCGGCCAGCGGATCGCGGCCGGCGGGACGGGGGATGCGCCCGCGCCTAGCATGATGTGCGGGGGGGTCTGAAAAGGGGTTACGCAGCCACCGCTACGCCCGGGCGATGGCGCTGCGGCAGGCGGCGGCCAGGCGCTCCGCCTGAGGGTCGGGGCGGCAGTCGGCGAGACGCCTCAGCGCCTCCTGGAATTCACCCAGGTTCATGTGGCTGACCGCCAGGCAGACCTTGAGCGGGTCATCGGCCGGGAAATGCGCAAGGCCCTGGGAAAGGATCGCCCGGGAGGCCTCGAAGCGGCCCGCCGCCTGATCCAGCAGCCCCAGCCCCAGGAAGGCCCGGGCGTCGGGGTGATAGGCAAGGGCGCGCCGGTAGAGCGCCGCGGCCAGCCCGGGCCGGTCGGGAATGAGATCGATCCCGGCGTAATCACCCTGGTGGAAGGTCATGGCGAGCCGCGAGAGGAAATCCGCGTGCAGGGGCCGAAAGTCGGGGTCTGCCACCAGGTCGAGGGCCTCAACGAACCCGGGCAGCTCCCGGTAGAACCCTTCGCGCAGGGTTCGCCCGAACTCGAGGACCTGCTCGGCGGTGAGCGCCGGGTCGGTTTCGAAATACATGATGTCCTCGACCCGCTCGAGCCAGATCGCCTCCGTGAGCCCGGTCCGGCGTTTCACGCTCTGGTAGAGCGCGGTCCCGGGGAACACCGCCAGGATGTAGAAAATGCAGGCCAGCGGCTTGATCGCGCGGATGAGGTCGATGGTCGCCTGGATCGTCTCCCGGCGCTCCCCCGGGCAGCCGTAGATGAAGTAGGCCCGGGCCAGGATGCCGGTGCGCTGGGTGAGCTCGAAGGCGCGCCGGATTTGGGCGTCGGTGATCTTCTTGTTCAGCCGCCGGCGGATCGCGGGCGAGCCGCTCTCCACCCCGTAGCTGATCTGGATGCAGCCCGCCCGGCGCATCCAGGCGAGGAGCTCCGCGTCCACGGCGTCCACCCGCGAAATCGCCGCCCAGCGGATGTCGATCCGGCGGTCGAGGATCCGGCGGCAGATCGCGAGGACGCGGCCGCGGTCGAGAGTGAACGTGTCGTCGCTCACGTAGACGAAACGCCGGCCGCGGGCCCGGATCAGGGAAAGCTGCTCGACGAAATACTCCGCCGAGTGAAAGCGCACGCGGCGGCCCCAAAACGCGGGGGAACCGCAGAAGCGGCAGTTGGAGACGCAGCCCCGGGTGAGGGAGACATGGGCCGTGTCGAAGTGGCGGGCCGGCATGGGCAGGGCGTCGAGATCGCCGATCGGCCGGGCGGCGGCGGTTTTCACGGGCCGGCCGTTGCGGCGGAAGGCAATCCCGGGAATGGCGCCCACATCCCCCGTCGCACCGGCCGCGATCGCCGCCACCAGGCGGGGGAAACTCTCCTCGCCCTCGCCGCGGACGATGTAATCGACCTCCGGGAAATGGGTGAGCAGCTGGTCCCAGAGGAAGGTGGCCCCCACCCCGCCGAAGACCACCGGCACGGCGGGGTCGAGCCGCTTGACGATGCGGGCGACGTCGATCCCGCCCCAGCGGTTGGCGTGCAGGATCGAAACGCCCACGAGATGCGGCCGCTTCGCCCGCAGGTCCCGCTTGATGGCCTCGGCCGCCGCGCCGCGGTCATGCCAGTTCACCACCTCGACCGCGTGGCCCTTGGCGATGAGGGCCGCAGCCACATGGTAGAGCCCCATCGGCACGAAGCCGATGTCCTCGGCGTCGACCCGGGGCGCGGAAAAATAGGGATGGACCAGGAGGATTCGCATGCACCCGATGCCCGCGGCTAGTTTCCGGCCGGCCGCGGGTCACGCGGCGGCATTGACAGCCGGGATTGAATTTGATGAACTCCTCCAAAATGACCCCCACCGCAGCGAGGCCGCGTGAAGGCGTTTCGCATCACATCCGTCATTTTTCATCTCGAACGCGCGCTGCTGCAATCGCCGCTGGGCGCCTTGAAAAAAGCCGCAGGGTGCCCGGCAGCGGCGGATCTCCCCGATTTTCTGAAAACCCGCGCGCAACCGGAGCTGCGCCGGCTGCTCGCCGCGTGGAAGCGCATCGAGCGGGAGGCCCCCCCCGCCGCCTGGCGGCCGCGGCGCGCCGCCCGCCGCCTCATCGGTTTCATCCGTCAGCAGGGCCTGGGTCTTGGCATCATCACCCACCATGGCCGGGCCGCGGCCCTAAGCCGTCTGGCGGCCGCCCTTGCCCTGCCCCCGGCCGCCATCGGGCCCGTCATCGCGCGCGAGGAACTCCTCGCCGCCGGGACCGCCGGCCGTCTGCGGGCGGCCGCCCGACGCATGCGTTGCCGGCCGGAGGAGCTGCTGCTGGTCTCCGCCGATCCGGCGATGATCGCTTCCGCCCGGGCCGCCGGGTGCCTCACGCTTTTTCTCTCCCCGGGCCCGGCGGCGGCATCCTCCGGCCGGCGTGCTGATTTCAGCGCCGACGACCTGCGCCGGGTCGAGCGGATCATCCGGCTCGGGCTCCCCCTGCCCCCCGGCAAGCTGCCCAACGCGCTGCTGCGCGAGCTCCTTCACCGGATCGTCAGCGAGGACGCGAGCCTCATCGTCAACCCGGGGGTCGGTGAAGACATCGCCGCCGTAGACGTGACCCCGGAGGAGGTCCTCGTATTGAAATCGGACCCCATCACCTTCGCCACCGATGCCATCGGCCGGTATGCGGTCCTGGTCAACGCCAACGACATCGCCACGGCCGGGGCAACGCCGCGCTGGCTCCTCACGACGCTCCTCTTCCCCCCGGGGAGCACCGCCTCCGCCGTGCAGGCGCTCGCCGTGGAGTTGCAGGATGTCTGCCGCGCCTGGGGAATCACCCTCTGCGGGGGCCACACCGAGATCACGCCGGCCGTCCGCCGGCCGGTGGTCTGCGGCATGATGGCCGGGACGGTCCGCCGCCGCGACCTGATCGACAAGCAGCGCATGCGGCCCGGGGACCAGGTGCTGATGACCAAGGCCGTGGCCGTGGAGGGCACCGCCATCATCGTACGCGAGCTCGGCCGGCAGCTTGAATCCATGGGACTTGACGCGAAAGAGATCGAGACCTGCCGCAATCTCCTGGACCAGATCAGCATCATTCCGGAGGCGCGGATCGCCGCGGCCAGCGCCGGCACCAGCGCCATGCACGACGTGACCGAGGGCGGCCTCGCCACGGCACTGGAGGAGTTGAGCACCGCCGGCGGGTTCGGCCTCCGCGTGCATCTCGACGCCGTCCCCATCCTGGCGGAAACCCGCCGGGTGTGCCGGCTGCTCGGCGTGCGGCCCCTTGGCCTGATCGGCTCGGGGAGCCTTCTCATCACCTGCCGCGCGGCGAGCCGGCGGCGGTTGGAGAGAGCGCTCGCGGCAGCCGGCATCCGTTCGACCCGCATCGGGGAGGTTTTGGACCGGGGGCCCGGCATTGAGGCGCTCCGCAACGGCCGCCCGATACGCTGGATCTCCTTTGAGGTGGATGAGGTGGCGCGGCTCTTCGCGCGGCGGACGGGCCCCTGAGCGGAACGCGCCGGCACGGCTGTTTCGCGTCCATCCGGAAATGGGCGGACCCTATTTCGCCTTCACCCCTTTGTAGAATATCTCGAAGGCGACCGACAGGGTCTCTCTGAGGAAATCCTTGTTTTCATCGATCAGCTTCTTGCTGGTCAGCCACAGGATGACGCCGGAAAAAACGGACCAGAAGGTGTCCGCCAACGCCACGGGGTGGTGGTTGATGAAGATGCCTTTGGCGACCCCCTCCTTGAAAATCTGGGAGATGGCCCCCATGGATTTGCCGGAGAGCTCCTTGATCTCCTCCAGCAGTTGCGGGGAGAGGTTTCTCAGCGTCTCGCTCGACTGCAGGTGGAACATGTTGATGATGATGAGCGGGTCGAACTCGTAGACATCGTACATCGCCTCCATGAGCTGCTTGAGCTTTTCGTCCGGCCCCGCCCCCTTGACGGCATTCACGTGTTCGATGCGCAGCAGCAGGTACTGCAGGATCCGGAGCGAGAGGGAGGCATAAAGCTCCTCTTTGTTCTTGAAATACAGATAGAGCGTGCCCGGGCTCAACTCGGCCTCCTGGGCGATGTCCTCCATGGTGGCCTTGCTGAACCCTTTTTCCGAGAACACCCGCTTGGCGGCCACCATGATCTGCTGCCGGCGGCGCTCTTTTTCGCGCTCCTTGCGCTCCTGAATACCCATGTCTTGCTCCTGAACTAGGTTTAGTTATAGATTTATCTTTTAGTAACTATCTAACGTTTAGTCAAGAAGAGGACTTCTACACTTGCGGTATGAAAGGAGAAAGAGATGGCTGAACCAAAAAATAGTGAGAAAGCGGGAGCAACCCCCGGGGCGCTCAGCCCCAGCGCCCGGAGGGTCCAGGAATTTCTGAAAACAACGGGGCTCGACTGCACTGTGGTGGAAATGGCGCAAACCACCCGCAGCGCTCAGGATGCCGCCCGCGCGGTGGGCTGCGAAGTGGGCCAGATCGCGAAGTCGCTCGTGTTCCAGGGCGCTGAAACCCGTGAACCCCTCCTCGTCATTACCAGCGGCGCCAATCGCGTCGACGAGACCCGCCTCGGGCGTACGGTCGGTGAGCCCGTGCGCAAGGCCGACGCGGAGCTCGTGCGGCGCAGAACCGGGTTTGCCATCGGCGGGGTTCCGCCGGTCGGCCACACGGAGCCGCTGCAAATCTTCATCGACGAGGATCTCCTCACCCATTCCGAAATCTGGGCCGCCGCCGGCACCCCCCAGGCCGTGTTCAAGCTCACGCCGGAGCAGCTTCAGAAAATCACCGCAGGAAAGGTGGTGAGGGTGAAATGAAGAAAAAGGTTCACGGTTCCGGGTTCACGGTTCACGGTTGAAGGGCAGCAGACATATTTTTCAAATTTTAGGCACTATAGGCATTCGCCCTTATCCCTCGGCCCCTTGACCCCTTTCTTTCAACCGTGAACCGTGAACCTTTTTCAACCGTGAACCGGGCCCCCTCCTACCCCAGCGCGAGCGCCAGCAGATCCTTGCGGGCGTTGACCTTCTGCAGGGTGACCTGAACCAGGTCTTCGGGCTTGAGGTCCATGAACCCCGTGACCGGCAGATCGCATTCCAGCATGTAGTCGGTGAGCAGCAGCTGGTAGCTCTGGCGGCGGCGCACCAGCACGATCGCCTCCAGCTTCTGGCCGACCCGCTGTTCGAGGTGCTTGAGCAGCCAGTAACGGTGGCGGCTGTTCTGGAGCTTGAAGACCCGGCTCATCGGAACCTCGAGCAGCTGGATGATTTCGTCGATCTCCTCGGGCGCGTAGGGCGCCTCCAGCCCGAGCGCCGCCCGCACCTGCCGCTGGGTCACCAGGTCGAAATACTTCCGGATCGGAGAGGTCGCCGTGACATAGGCATCAAGACCCAATCCGGAGTGCTTGCCGGCGGTGCGGCTGAGCGCGAAGCGGTTGACCAGCCGGCGCTGCATCCAGTGCTGAAACAGGGTCCCTTCATCCGCCCGGTAGAGGCGCTCGCGCGGCTCGGGCTGGGAGCGAAACACCGCCGGCAGCCCCTGCGCGGATAGAAACCGCGCCATCAGCCAGTTGGCGAGAATCATGATCTCCGCCACCAGCATCCGTCCCGGGCTCTCCCGGTTGACCCGGTTGACGTTGACCTCGCCGTTTTCCCCCAGCCAGATGTTGATCTCCGGGACTGAAATGTGCACGGCCCGGTCGGCGAGCCGCTGCTCGCGGAATTTCTGGGCGATCCGGCGCAGGGTCATCACCTGGGGGTCCTGGTCCGCCGCCTGATTGACATCGAAGTAGGTGAGCTGGCTGCGCACCCGGACGAAGCTCGGCAGGATGCTGAACCCATGGACCGTCAGATCGGGCCCAAGGTCCACCATCGTGCTGATGGCCGGCCGGATCTCCCCGGCCTTGAGGCTGCAGAGGCCTTCGGCCAGGGCGTTCGGCAGCATGGGCACTTTGAGGTCGGCCATGTAGATGGAGCTGCCCCGCTCGCGCGCCTCGCGGTCGAGAGCCCCCCCCTTGCGGATGAAATGGGCGACATCGACGATGTGGACCCCGAGCCGGAAGCCCCCGTCGGCGGCCTCGAGGCTGAGCGCATCGTCGAAATCGAGGGTGGACTGCCCGTCGATGGTGAAAAGGTTCAGGCCGGTCAGGTCCTGGCGCGGGGAGTCCGCCGCTCCGCTCGCCCCCGTGCGGACCAGCTCCGCCGCACGCCGGTCGGCTTCCTCGGAAAAACGGACCGGGGTCTGCAGCCGCAAGAGCTCCAGGTTCTCGTTCTCGTCGAAGGCCCCCAGCCGCACCAGGATCAGGAAGAGCGCTTCGGGCTCGTTCAGCCCCGCCCGCTCCATCATGCCGCGGGCCAGAGGGTGGTCCGGGGAGCCCTTTTCGAAGAGGTAATAGGATTTGAGCACCTCGACGAACTCCGGGGGACACGCCTCGATCGGCCCGCCGCCGGGCCGCAGCACCACCTGGCGCAGCCAGTCGCCGCCGCTGTTCATGATGCGCTGGCGCCGGGCCTCCTCTTCGCGCTGGGCGCTGATCCGCCGGACCTGCTCCGCGGAGTTCGGGAAGAACCGGTCGGGGTTGAACTTGAAGTAGAGCCGGTCGTCGAAGAGGGCGCGGATGACCGCCGCCTGGTGGTCTCCGTTGGCGCTTTCGGGAAAGCAGAAGACCGTCATGGTGTCGAGGTCGATCCACTCCTGCTCGCCGTTCAGCACTTCCCACAGGTCGCGGATCGCCACCCGGTCGATCAGCGCCTTGCGTTTGCCGGCGACCGCCTTCAGCGCGTCCACCACCCGGGAACGGCCTAAACTGAGATCGAGCCGGGTCTTGTCCCGGTGCAGTAGTCGGCTGGCGGAGAGATTTACCTCGCGGTTGTTTTCGGTCAACAGGCGCAGCCGCTGGTTTTTGACCTCCAGCACCACGGCGCAAAGGATTTTTTGGCGGTCGATATATTCAACAATATTCCCAAGTTCCATGGGGCGAGAATAACAACCCACCCGTTTAAAGTCAACGAGGCCACAAAGGCCGCGGATCCCCTGTCCGGCGTTGCTCCCCCCTGCCGCCTGTGATATCCACCGGGTGGCGCCGGAATCCTTCGCGCGCCCATCACCCAGCGGACATTCATGGCCTCCGTTTCGATCATCACCCCCTATTTTGCCGAAAACCGCCTGCGCATCCTCGCGGGGATGCTCAGCCTGATCATCGTGGACATCCTGCAACTGGTGGTGCCGCTCGTGATTAAATGGGCGGTCGACGACTTGACCCTGCTCCGGGCCGCACCGGGCGACATGGCGGTCTACGCGCTCGCCATCGCGGTCATCGCGGTCCTGATCGGCATCTTCCGCTACGTCTGGCGGATGTGCCTGCTCGGCACCTCGCGGCGGGTCGAGGAGGGGCTGCGCGACCGGCTCTTCGCGCACCTGCAGACCCTCTCGGCCGCCTATTTCGACCGCACCCGCACCGGGGACCTGATGGCCCATGCCACCAACGACATCCAGCAGA
>JBFYWT010000084.1:0-2765 GCA_041310895.1 Desulfobacteraceae bacterium
AGGTTGATGATCTCGGCCTGGACGAGGGTCGAATCCATGTCGAAGGCGACCAGCCGGCGCGTGTGGCTGTAGATGTTGTCGACATGGAAGGAGACGTCGATTCCGGTTTCCTCGGAGATGCGCAGCAGCCGGCCGCGCAGGCGGTCCGTGTCCTTGAGGGTTCCGGAGACGCTGAACTGGATGCAGGCCATGGGGGTGGTGCGGCTGTCGACGAACGAGACCCGCCCCGAGAGCCGGGTGATGACGTCGATGTTGAGGCCGTGTTCGGCGATCGCAGCTGCGACCTTCGAGATCTGGCCGGCGTTGACCTTGCGGCCGAGGAGCGTGATGATGCGGCGCTCCTTGCCCTGCTGGTTGACCCACTCCTCGTAGCGCTCCTCGTCGATCGGTGTGAACTGGGCGGCGATGCCGAGCTTGTGGGCCGCGAAAAGCATGTCCTTGAGGATCGAGGCGGACTTGTGCTGGTCCGGAATCTCGATCAGGATGCCGAGGGACAGAAAGTCGTGAATCACCGCCTGGCCCATGTCGAGGATGGTGACGTTGTATTCGGCCAGGGTCTTGGTCAGGCTGGCGGTCAGGCCCGGCTTATCTTTGCCGGTGATGTTGATCAGAACGATTTCGCGCATGGGTGAAGGGTCCAAGGGGTCAAGGGGTCCAGGGTTCGAGTGCCAGCAACCCAGCCATCGTGTGGGAGCGGCATCTCATGGCCGCCGCAGCGAGCCTCACCCGGCTTTTTACAAAGCATTGGCCTTGAGGTCAAACTGAAAATGGCAGAAATGAACGTCAACCTCGGAGGTAGACCCGTGGTACTCGGCCGGACACGGCGCAGACGATTTCGTAGTTGATGGTGCCGAGCAAGCGGGCGACCTCGTCCGCGGGGATGCCCGCATGGCCCTGGGAGCCGAAGATGACGACCTCGTCGCCGACCTGGACGCCCGGGGCGGGGCCGACGTCGAGCATGGTCAGGTCCATGCAGACCCGGCCCACGATCAGCACGCGCTGTCCGTGCACCAGCATCTGCCCGCGGTTCGAGAGCGACCGGTTCAGGCCGTCGGCATAACCGGCGGGTACGGTGGCGATGGTGGTGGGCTGCGGGGTGCGGTGCGTCATGCCGTAGCTCACGCTGAAGCCTGCGGGGACGCGCTTCACCTGGATGAGCCGGGCCTTGAGCGCCATGGCCGGCCGGAGGTCGACCCCCTGCAGGTCGATCTCGTCCGAGGGATTGAGGCCGTAGACGGCGATGCCGGGTCGGACCAGGTCGAGGTGGGCCTCGGGCAGCGCGATCACCCCCGCGCTGTTGGCCGCATGCCGGATGGCAAATTCCAGCCCCGCGGAGCGCAAACGCTCGAGCACTTCGCGAAAGATCGCAAGCTGCCGCTTCGCGGAGGACAGATCGGCGCTGTCGGCGGCGGCGAAGTGGGTGAAAACCCCCTCGGCGTCGATCCCGGGAAGCGTCGCGATGGCGGTCGCCTCACGGATGAACTCCGCACCGGCGGCATCCGGCGATGAGCCCCCGGAAAGTGCCGCCGGCACCAGGCCGAGCCGGCCCATGCCGGTGTCGAACTTCAGATGGGCCTTGATGCGCCGGCCCCGCGCGCACGCGGCGGCCGAATAGGCGCCGGCGGTATCGCGGGAGGTGATCGACTGCCGCAGGTCGAAATCGATCAGCAATCCGGCGTCGGCCGGCAGCGTGGGGCCGAACACCAGGATCGGTGCGTCGAAGCCGTTTTCCCGCAGGTGAATCCCCTCTGCCAGGCGGGCCACCCCCAGCCACTCGGCGCCGTTCGCCAGCGCAGTGCGGGCCACTTCCAGCGCGCCGTGGCCGTACCCATTGGCTTTGACCACGGCCATCACCCGGGCCTGGGGGCGGGTGAGACGGCGCAGCTCGCGCACGTTGTGGGCGATGGCGCTCAGATCGACTTCGGCCCAGATGAGGGGGGAATCGTTCATTGCGTCAGTTGCGTTCATCGCGTGTATCGCGTTACTCGCGTTTATCGCGTTGGGGTGAATTGGGGTTGAAGCGATCGCAGGTGAAATTCTATGCGATGAGGGCCGGAAACGCAAGATTCCGGTTATGGTCCTGGATGGGCCCCAGCGTTTGGCGGCACTATATCCCATTTGAGGCAAACTTTTTTTTTGCGCGACGAACGCGACTCACGCGTCCCCGCGTTAACGCGATCAACGCGTCAACGCGTTGAAGGACTCCCCCGCATGGTACGAGCTGCGCACGAAAGGCCCGCTGGCGACTTCGGCAAAGCCCATCTCCAGCGCGGACGTGCGCCAGTTCTCGAACTCCGCGGGCGTCACGTAGCGGATGACCGGCAGGTGCTCCGGTGAGGGCTGCAGGTACTGGCCGAGGGTCAGGATGCGGCAGTCCGCCGCGCGCAGGTCCTGCAGGGTGCGGCGCACCTCCTGGGCTTCCTCGCCCAACCCCAGCATCATCCCGGACTTGGTGGCGGTGCCTGAGTCGAACTCCCGGGCGCGTTTCAACAGCGCAAGCGACCGAAGGTAGTCCGCCTGCGGCCGCACCTGCGGATAGAGCCGGGGTACGCTCTCGATGTTGTGGTTCAGCACGTCCGGCCGGGCTGCCAGCACGGTCAGCAGGGCCGAGCCGTCACCCTGGAAATCCGGGATCAGCACCTCAACCCGGGTTCCCGGGATCAGGCGGCGGAGCTCCCGGATGGTGGCGGCGAAATGCGCCGCCCCGCCGTCCGGCAGGTCGTCGCGGGTGACGGAGGTCACGACGGCGTATCTCAACCCCATCC
>JBFYWT010000095.1:0-11688 GCA_041310895.1 Desulfobacteraceae bacterium
TCTGCTATTTCCCGCTGCTGCTCTCCTTCATCGGGATTTTCTCCGAACCGGTCACCGACATCGAGCACTTCTACGAGTCGACCCGGCGGATGACCTGGCGCCTGCAGGTGAAGATCCGGGCCTTTGAAAACATCCACAAGCTCACCACCGTGATCGTGGGCAGCGCCACCATGGCCATGGTCGGCACCATCGTGGCCGAGTTCATCGCCGCCACAGCCGGTATCGGCTACAGCATTCGTATCGCTTTGTATCAAAGTGACCTTGCGAAAATCCTCGTGGCTCTGTTTCTGATCGGGGTAGGAACCTCGCTTTACCTCGTCAGTCTAGAATGGATGGGGAATGTTCTTCAAAAACGCTTGAGAAGCAGCTGAAACGGTTTCCTCGATGCGGACGATCATAAACCTTTTTTTGATTTCATCTCTAATATCTCTTTCCGCCTGCGGGCAGAAAGAGAAATTAGAGGAGGTGAATTACCGGCTCAAGTGGCTTTATAACGTCAGCACCGTCGGTGATCTCTACGCCGAAACCCACGGTTATTTCGCGCGCAACGGGTTGAAGGTGAACGTCAAGCCCGGCGGCCCGGAGCGCGACGCCTTGAAGGAACTCGAGCTCGGCCACGCCCAGTTCGGTGTCGCCTCGGCCGACCAGGTGCTGCGCGCCGCGTCCAAGGGAGCGCCGATCGTGGTCCTGGCCCAGCTGTTCCAGGTCAATCCTTTGCACTGGATCTACCGCCCCGACCGGACCGCTTTCTCTTCCGGCGGGGACTTGAAGGGCAAGCGCATCGGGGTCACCTTCGGCGGCAACGACGAGGCCATCCTGCGCGCCCTTCTCGCGCGCTACGGCATCGCCGAAACCGAGGTCTCCCTGTTCAGCGTGCGCTACGACTACACCCCGTTTTACGAGGGCCGGGTGGATTTCTGGCCGCTTTACCTGAACGCCCAGGCCGTGATCATCGGCGAGAAGCTCGAAAAGGCCGGCGAGGTCTATGCCTTCCTGAGCCCGGACCAGCTGGGCGTGCGCTTCGTCGCCAACTCGGTGGTGACCACGCGTGAGATGCTGGCCAAACGCCCCGGCACCGTGAAGCGGTTTCTCTCCGCCCTGCTCGAGGGCTGGCGGGACGCACTGGACCCCCGCAACCAGGAAAAGGCGATTCAGGTGCTGCTGGAAGCCGACCGCGAAACGCCCGAAGCCGTCGTGCGCCGGCAGCTCTCCGTAACCCGCGACTTGACGCTGCCTCCGTCAGGGGCCGAATTCGGCCGGATCGACGCCGTCGCCTGGGCGCAAACCGAGGAGGTCATGCGCGCGCAGAATCTGATACCTGCCCCGGTCGACGTGGAATCTCTCTTGGTGACACCCAAATAAGGAAGGAACACTTCTCATGGCCAAGCGCAGCGATTTGATGACCAAAGGACCCGAGCGCGCCCCGCACCGCTCCCTGCTGAGGGCGGAAGGGTTCACGGATTGGGAAATGGAGCGGCCGATCATCGGCATCGCCAACTCCTTCAACGAGATCATCCCGGGGCACATGCATCTCGACAAGCTGGTGGACGCCGTAAAGGCCGGGGTCTATGCCGCCGGCGGCACCCCGGTGGTCTTCAACACCATCGGCGTCTGCGACGGCATCGCCATGAACCACGTCGGCATGAAGTACTCGCTGCCCAGCCGGGAGCTCATCGCCGACTCGATCGAGATCATGGCCATGGCCCACCCCTTCGACGGCCTCGTGCTCATGGCGTCCTGCGACAAGATCATCCCCGGCATGCTGATCGCGGCGGCGCGGCTGAATATCCCTGCCATATTCGTTTCCGGCGGCCCCATGCTGGCGGGCAAAGTCCGCGGCAAGGAAATCGGCCTGGACAAGGTCTTTGAAGCCGTGGGCCGCTTCAAGGGCGGCAGGATCACCTCCGCCGAGCTGCACGAATGCGAGTGCGCCGCCTGCCCCGGTGCCGGCTCCTGCGCCGGCATGTTCACCGCCAACACCATGAGCAACCTTTCCGAGGCCCTGGGGATGGCGCTGCCCTTCAGCGGCAGCGCGCCGGCGGTCTTCGCCGAGCGCATCTGGATCGCCAAGCAGACCGGCCTCAAGGCGGTGGAGCTGGTCAAGAAGGGCATCCGGCCGCGCGACATCATGACCAGAGAGGCCTTCGAGAACGCCATCGCGGCCGACATGGCCCTCGGCGGGTCCACCAACACCGCCCTGCACATCCTGGCCATCGCCTACTATACCGAGGTCGACATCACCTTGAAGGACTTCGCCGCCTTCACGGAAAAAGTGCCGCACATCACCTCGCTCGCGCCGGTCGGCCCGCACCATGTAAGCGACCTATACTATGCCGGGGGCATCCCGGCCATCATGGCCGAGCTGAGCCATGCGGGGCTCGTGCACGACCGGGTGATGACGGTCTACGCGAAGCCGTTGGGCAAGATGCTGCGGGAGATCAAGGCGGGCATCAAGGACCCGGCGGTGATCCGCACGGTCAAGAACCCAGTGCATGCCATGGGCGGCCTGGCGGTGCTGAGCGGAAACCTGGCCCCCGGCGGCGCCATCGTCAAGCAGGCGGCGGTCTCCGAAGAGATGCTGCGACACTCGGGGCCGGCGCGGCTGTTCGATTCCGAGGAGGATGCCTTCCAGGAGATCGTGGCCGGAAGGATCAAAAAGGGCGACGTGATCGTGGTGCGCTACGAGGGCCCCAGGGGCGGGCCGGGGATGCAGGAGATGCTCTCCCCAACCTCAGCCCTGGCGGGCATGGGTCTGGACAAGGAGGTGGCCCTGATCACCGACGGACGCTTTTCCGGCGCCAGCCGCGGGGCGGCCATCGGCCATGTTTCACCGGAAGCGGCCGCCAAGGGACCGATCGCGGCCCTGCGCGAAGGCGACACCATTGAGATCGATATCCCCGGCAGGCGCCTGGGAGTGCGCTTGAGCCAGAAGGAGATCAGGCAGCGGCTGGCGGCCCTGCCGAAGTTCGAACCAAAAATAAAGACTGGTTATCTGGGCCGGTACGCCGAGCTGGTCTCCAGCGCGGACAAAGGGGCGGTGTTTCCGAGATGAGAAGATCGATGCTCGATACTGGATATTCGATGCTCGATTAAGGGATTTGCCCGCCAGTGACAGCGGTTTTTATCCAGAATCGGGAATCCAGCATCCAGGATCTGCCTTTCTCAATCCTCCGTCCGTAGGCGTTGAACAGGCGAGGGCTGGGTCCAGCGGTCCAGGCCGCCCTCGTAGAACCACTTGTCGGGAAAGCCGCGGCGGGTGGTGAAAGTGGGGTTCTCCGACCACTGGATGAGCTGCTCGTATGCGTCGCGCAGCTTGCGGAAGAGGGTGGCATCGCCGCCCTGGTCGGGGTGATGCACTTTGGCCTGCCGCCGGAAGGCGCGCTTGATGATCTGCTGCAGGTTGGGCGAATGCAGGTCCTTGTTTCGGAGCTTGAGGTGGGTGAGGGAGCGCGCCATGCGGGCCGGCTCGCGGACCTCCAGCGGCCGCACCGCGTTGATGTCGCCGTCGATCGGCTTGGCCTTGCCGAGAATGAAGCGCGAGGCCAGGTAGCGTTTCTTGGTGCGGCGGACTTCCTCCCACCAGGCGTTGCCCAGCAGGTTGAACATCTTACAGAAGTCGTCCACCGGCTTTTTCCCCTTGGCGCGCGGGAGTATGAAGCTCGCCAGGTCGGTCGAGCCGTAGGGCAGCATGTCCAGGATGACGAGGTGCTCGGTGAAATAGAAGGTGGCGTACCGGATCTGGAGCGTCTGGAGAAGGCCGGTGCGGATGTTGAGGTTGTGGCGCAGCTTCTGGCGGCATTCGATGGAGCAGTAGCGCCGGCGCTTCATGTTCTCGGTCGTGCCGCACGAGAGGCAGCGCCGAACATGGCCGTTTTCCGGGATCAGGGGATAGAGATGAAGGTGACGGCTCATCGTTCACACGAATTTGCAAAATCGAGACGGAAGATTACTTTACCACGCAGGGCGCCCGCAGGTCAAAGCCCGCCGGCGAGCCGGCTGTTTCCGGCCGTCAGGGGCGCCCGGCTCCAGGATGCCCGATGATATTTCTCTCGGTGGTGTTGCTCCTGACCGTCACGGCCCACTTCATGCTGTACCGGTTTGCCGTGCGGTGGCTCGAGATCCTGCATCCGGCGGCCCGGGGGGGACTGCTGGTTGTTTGCATGCTTCTATCCGTCAGCTTCATCGCGGCCTTTTTCCTCCTCCGCTGGGACGAGAACCCGCTGACCATCGGCTTTTACAAGGCGTCCGCCGTCTGGTTCGCCCTGTTGGTCAAACTCACCCTGGCGGTCGGCGCCGCCTGGCTCGTTTACGGGCTCCTTTGGGTCGTGGGGTCGACCGCGATCGGCTTCCGCATGGTGGGGGCGGTGTGCGTGGCGCTGGGGCTGGGCTGGGCCGCCTTCGGTTTCTGGAGCGCCTTCCGCCCCGTCACAACGCATGTGGGCCTCGCGCTCGACCATCTGCCGGAGAGCTGGCGCGGCAACACCGTCGTTCAGCTCTCCGACGTCCACCTGGGCCATTTCCACCGGCCTTCCGCCATGGAGCGGCTGGCGGAGCGGGTGAACGCCCTGTCGCCGGATCTCGTCGTGATCACCGGCGATCTCTTCGACGGCATGATCGACGGGATGCCCGAGTTCGTGCCCGCCCTCAGCCGGTTGAAAGCCCGTCGCGGGGTCTTCTTCGTGACCGGCAACCACGAGGTCTATGCCGGCCAGCGCCGATGCCTGGAGATGGTGAAGGCGGCCGGGATCCGGGTGCTCCACAACGAGGTGGTCGATATCGACGGCATCGCCCTGATGGGCATCGCCTATCCCGGCGTGGACGATGAAGCGGCCATCCGCGGTCTTGAGCTGACAGCCCCGGCCGACGGGAGGCGCCGGCCCTTGATCCTTTTGTTTCACACCCCCTCCGACATTCGGCATCCGGCCGGCCGGGACGGCCGGAGGGCGACCTATTGGCGCCCGGACACCTCCTTTGCACTTGCCCGGCGACTGGGGGTATCAATGCAGCTATCGGGCCACACCCACGGCGGTCAGTTCTTTCCGTTCGGCCTGATGACCAACTGGATCTACAACGGCTACGATTACGGGCTGCACCGCGACGGGGGGTTTTCAATCTATATCTCGAGCGGGGTCGGCACCTGGGGCCCGCCCATCCGCACCGGAGCGCCGGCCGAGATAGCGGTTTTTACCCTGCACTGACAATTGGTGCTTATGTCTTAAGGACGGTTTGTTTGCCTCCGGCAAGTACGTATAGGGCGTTATCAGGAGTGAAAACTGAAATGCCGATACCGACTCCGATAGCGATACCGACCCCGATCTTGTCCTGAACCCCGGACCCGATTGAATGCGTGCATGAGCGAATACATCGAACATAGTAAGGATGCGGTGTCGGTCGGACGGGTCGAGAAGCGGTTTTTCACCTTCGCGGCGTCGCCGGAGGAGATGGTGCTCGAAAGCGGGGCGAGGATCGGCCCCCTGACCCTCGCCTACGAAACCTACGGCACCCTCGCGCCGGACCGGCGCAATGCCGTCCTGATCCTGCACGCCCTCTCGGGGGACTCTCACGCGGCCGGGGTCTACACGGAACGGGACGAAAAGCCCGGCTGGTGGGACTGCATGGTGGGCCCGGGGAAAGGCATCGACACCGATCGGTATTTCGTCATCTGCGCCAACATCATCGGCAGCTGCATGGGCTCCACCGGACCTTCCAGCATCAACCCGGCCACCGGCAGGGCCTTCGGTCTCGATTTTCCCGTCGTGACCATCGGCGATATGGTCGCGGCGCAGAAAGCCCTCGTGGACCATCTCGGCATCGCGCAGCTTCTATGTGTCGTGGGCGGGTCGATCGGCGGGATGCAGGTTTTGGAATGGTGCGTACGCTACCCGCAGATGGTCTATGCGGCGATCCCGCTCGCGACCACCATGCGGCACTCGGCGCTCGCGATCGCGTTCAACGAGGTGGCCCGCCAGTCCATCATGGCCGATCCCCACTGGAACCACGGCGACTATTACGGCGGCCGCAAGCCGGAGCTGGGACTTGCCGTGGCGCGGATGATCGGCCACATCACCTATCTTTCCGATGAGTCCATGCGCCTCAAGTTCGGCCGGCGGCTTCAGGACAAGAGCGATTTTTCTTTCAATTTCGATGCCGACTTCCAGGTGGAGAGCTACCTGCGCTACCAGGGGCGGAAGTTTGTGGACCGGTTCGATGCCAACTCGTTTCTTTACATCACCAAGGCGGCGGACTATTTTGACTTAGGCAAACAGCACGGCGGCGGCTCGGCCGTCCAGGCCTGCTCCAAGGCCCGGGCCAAGTTCCTGGTGATTTCGTTTACCTCGGACTGGCTCTACCCGACCTACCAGGCGCGCCACATCGTGAAGGCGTTGAAGAAATGCGGGCGCGACGTGAGCTTTTGCGAGATCGAGGCCGAGTGGGGCCACGACGCCTTCCTGATCCCCGGGGAGCGGCTGAAAAGCCTGATTCACGGGTTTCTGCAACGGGTGCACGATGAGTGCCGCGCACAGCCTCATCCGCTATGACCTGCAGATCATCGCCGCCTGGATCGAGCCCGGCTCGCGGGTGCTCGATCTGGGCTGCGGGGAGGGGGATCTGCTCCAGCATCTCATCACCCGCAAAGGGGTGGCCGGGGCCGGCATCGAACACAACGAGGAGAAGGTCGCCCGGTGCATCGAAAAGGGGCTGTCGGTCCTGCAGGGGGACATCAACCAGGAGATCCTCGATTACCCGGACAATGCCTTCGACCACGTGATCCTCAGCCAGACCCTGCAGCAGGTCTTCGAGCCGGCCGCTCTGATCCGCTCCATGCTGCGGGTTGGCCGCCGGGGGATCGTGAGTTTTCCCAATTTCAGCCACTGGAGCTTGAGGCTCCAGCTCCTGCTGGCCGGCCGTGCCCCCGTGTCGCGCCAGCTGCCCTACCACTGGCACGACACCCCCAACATCCGGGTGATCACACTCAAGGATTTCCGCAAGTTCGCCGATGAGGTGGGGCTGCAGGTGCTTAAAGAGGCGGCTATCGACACCAACTCCCAGGACCGCTACGGACGCATCGCGCGGGTGCTGCCGAACCTGCGGGCGACCTACGGCATCTACATGATCGCCGCGGGGAAGGGGTTTTCAGAGGCAGCGGCTGGAGCCGATGGCTGAAGGGCCCAAGGAGATCACTATGAAAATCGTATCGATCGCCGTCAGCAAAAAAAAGGGTACGGTCAAGACCCCGGTCGTGGAGGCCTTCCTTTCGAAGGACCACGGCCTCGACGGGGACGCCCACGCCGGCCCCTGGCACCGCCAGGTGAGCTTTCTCGCCTCCGAGAGCATTGCCACGGCCCGCGATCAGGGCCTCAGCGTCGCTTTCGGCGATTTTGCCGAGAACATCGCGACCGAGGGGGTCGATTGGAAAAACCTGCCCATCGGCACCCGCGTGCGCCTGGGCCGGGAGGCGGAGGTCGAGATCACCCAGATCGGCAAGGAGTGCCACAACCGCTGCGCCATCTACTACAAGGCCGGGGACTGTATCATGCCGCGGGAGGGGGTTTTCGGCCGGGTGATCGCCGATGGGACCGTCCGCTGCGGTGACCTGGTGGAAATTTTAGGCTCTTCCGGCGATCGATCCGAAAAATAACTATCTGAAAATTAATTCAATAATTTCATTTTTCGCCGGCCGCAGAGCCTTCTGCCTTTCGCTGGCCCCGCCTTTCTAAAGTTTCCGCCACGGATACCGATAATAGATCAGCAGAACATCCACGGCCTGGAGCCCCTTGCTCAGCCAGAGCCATCTCACCAGAACCGGGGGAATTTGTGTTTGTCATCATCGGGTTCACCGTTGTTTTCGTCTCCGTGCTGGGAGGTTTCTGGGAGGCGGGCGGGCCGTTCATGGTCCTCATCCAGCCGGCCGAGTTCATCATCATCGGCGGGGCGGCGCTGGGAGCCCTGCTGGCGTCGGCGCCGAAGAGCGTTCTGCAGCGCCTCATGGCCAAGTCGATCGGCGCCCTGAAGGGGGAGACTGTCACCAAGGCGACCTACCTCGCGGTCCTGAAGCTCCTCTACGAATTGCTCTACATGGCCCAGAAAGAGGGGTTGATCGCGCTGGAGAAGCATATTGAAACCCCGGCGGAGAGCTCGATCTTTTCCAAATACACCGATGTCCTCGCCCACAAGACCCTGATCGCCTTCATGACCGACACCTTCCGCATGGTCATCATCGGCGGCATTGCCTCGCATGACCTGGAATCGTTGATGGAGGGCGACATCGACACCCACCACGCCGACATCAAGAAGCCGAGTATCGTGCTCGCCAAAATCGGCGACACGCTGCCCGGCTTAGGGATCGTCGCGGCGGTGCTCGGCATCGTCATCACCATGCAGGCCATCGACGGTCCTGCGGGCGAGATCGGCAAAAAAGTCGCAGCGGCCCTGGTAGGAACCTTTCTGGGCATCTTTCTGTGTTACGGGTTCGTCCAGCCGCTGGCCTCCAACCTCGACATCGCCGGCGAGACGGAAATGCAGGTGTTCGAGGCGGTCAAGTCCGCCATCGCCGCCTTCGCCCGGGGGTTCAGCCCGCTCGTGTGTGTCGAGTTCGCGCGGCGCAGCATCCCGAGTGAGACCCGCCCTGAATTTTCGGAAATGGAAGCCCACGTGAAGGAAAAGTCGTGAGCGATTCGGAAAAATACACGATCATCAAACGGGTCAAGAAACGCGGCGGGCACGAGGCGCATCACGGCGGGGCCTGGAAGGTGGCCTACGCCGACTTCGTCACCGCCATGATGGCCTTGTTCATCGTCTTGTGGATCATTGCCAACAACGTGACCATCCGCGCCTCCGTGGCCGATTATTTCAGGGACCCGGCGGGGGTGCACAAGACCTCATCGGGCGTCTTGAACGGCATTAACGCGATCAAGCCCTTTTCGGACCCGCCGTCGCCCGCCCCGGCGGTGCAGCCTAAGCTGCCCGAGCAGTCGGAAATCGAGCGGCTGCGCGAGGAGGGGGAGAAGCTCGTCAAGGCCATCGCCGCGCTGCCCGATCTGGCCCGGTTCAAAGACCAGATCCAGATCACGATCACCCAGGAGGGGCTGAGAATCGAGTTGATCGAGCAGTCCGAGGGGCTTTTCTTCGACATCGGCAGCTCGCGCCTCAAGGCCGATGCCGTGCAACTGCTCAAGCTGATCGGCTCGCGGATCGGCACGTTTCCCAATCAGGTGGTGATCGAAGGCCATACCGACAGCCGTCCCTACGTCCGGTCCGGCTACAACAACTGGGACCTGAGCTCGGACCGCGCCAATTCCGCCCGGCGGGTTCTTGAGGAGGGGGGGATCCGCGACCGCCAGATCACCGGTGTGAACGGCTATGCCGACCGGCGTCTGAAAAACCCTGAAAAACCGCTCGACTTCTCCAACCGGCGCGTCACGATCCTGGTGGCCTTCTCGACCTCGATGGGCTCCGCCCCCCAGGAGGTGGCCCCGGCGGCCGTCCCCCTCATTCAGAAACCCGTTCTCGGAAAAAGCTGACGCCTGCTTAAACCGTTCATGTCCAAAAAAGGACATGAACGGTTTAAGGTGCAGGTTAAAGCCGAAATCCATCTCTCCTGCGCCAGGCTGTGGAAAACCGCCCGCCATCCGTGCTACGATGCCATCGCCGTCATAGGAGGGCTCCGTAATGATACCCAAAGGGATGGAGAGCTATCTGCGCGATCACATCCCCGGGCCGGTCCTGCAGAGCCGGACCCGCCGCCGCGAGGGGCGCTGCCACCTGGTGCTGGGCTACCGGGACGAGCACCTCCTCGCCAAGATGGGGATCGTCTGCGACAAGCTGGGGCCGAAGCTCGTGGTGTGCGTCTGGGATGAGGCCGCGGGTATCGAGGTCGGCGGCTACCTCGTGGTGGACAACCTCGCCATGGGGACCCCTTCGATGGGCGGGATTCGAGTTCAACCCGGAATCACCCCGGCCGACATCCACAACCTGGCGCGCGGGATGACCCTCAAGAACGCCGCCGCCAACCTGCCCTTCGGCGGCGGCAAGGCCGGAATCGTCGCCGATCCGGGGATTCCCGCCGCGGCCCACACGGAGCTCCTGCGGCGCTTTGCGCGCCTGATCCGCCGCTACCGGGACATCTATGTCCCGGGCCCGGACGTCGGCTCGAACGACGCCGACATGAAGACCATCGCCATCGAAAACGGGCTGGAGGCGACGGTCTCCAAGCCGGCCGAGATGGGCGGCAACCGGATCGACGAGCTCGGCGCGGCGGCCGGCGGGGTGGTCATCGCCCTTGAGCGGCTGCTCGAGATCATGCCGCGGCTTACCGTGCTGCCCCAGTTCGCACGCCTGAGCATCCCGCCCGTGGATAAGGCCACCGTCCTCATCCAGGGCTTCGGGGCCGTGGGGGCCCACGCCGCCCGCATCCTGAAAGAACGGCTGCCGGCCGCGCGGGTCGTGGGGGTCAGCGACCGCGACGGGTATCTCTTCGATCCGGCCGGTCTGCCGGTCGCCGAGCTCCTGGCCCTCTGGAAACGCCGCGGCACGGTGAGCGCCGCCTGGTACGAGGGTGAGATCCGGCCTAAGGGGGTGAGCGCCCCCACCCGCTTTTCGACCGACGCCGACAGCCTCCTGCGCGAATCCGCCTTCTGCTTCATCCCGGCCGCTCCGGTCTTCAACTACCTGGGGGTGCTGCCGACCGACCCCTGTTCGATGAGCGTCGAGCGCATGGGGGAGTGGCGCTTGATCGTCGAGGGGGCCAACACCTACTCGCCGGACCCGAACCGAAAAGCGGTTAGGACCCGCATGGAGCAGGTGGTCTTCCGCCAGAAGGGGGTCATGATCGCAACCGACTACCTGGTCAATTCCGGCGGGGTCATCTACGCCGCGCAGGAACAGGCCCTGCCGACCCCCGCGGCGCTGCGGATTCCGGAGGCCCGGCTGGGGAACCGCGAGGCCGTGGACGAATGGCTCAAGGAGCATGCGGCCGACTTCGCCGCGCTCTCCGAACAGCGGCTGGCGGCGGGGCTGGCCTGGCGCGAGAAGGCGATCCGCAGCAACATGACCGAGCTCGTGGATCTCCTCGCCGAGAGCGTCGATCTTCTGCCCTGCCAGGCGGCGGAGAGCATCAGCCTGCGCCGGCTTGCGGCGCGCGAGAGCGAGCGTACGGCCAAGGACATCATGGAGCCCATCCCCACGATCGCGGCCGGCGCCACGCTGACGGAAGCGGCGGCCCTTCTCGTCAGAGGCCGCGGCAACATCATCGCCGTGCTCGACCCGGAGGGGCGGATCGCCGGGGTCCTTACGACCTGGGACATCACCCGGGCCGTGGCCGAAGGGGCCTCCGCGGGCAGCCTGGAGGCGGTCATGACCCGCCGGGTGGTCTCGGCCGCCCCCGGTTCCCGCATTCCGGACATCCTGCGCGCCCTCGATGAAAACCGCATCTCTGCCATGCCGGTCGTGGAGGAGGGGCGGGTACTCGGCCTGGTGAGCTCCGATCTTCTCGCCCAGCGCTACCTGCCCCAGCTCCTGCGCACCCAGGAACGGGGATGATCGCGCCGCGGCATGCCTAGGTTCACTGAGAACGGGTACGGCGCTGCGGCCGAAAGACGCGTTACACCGCCTCGATGGTCGAGGGCGGCTTCGGGGCGATGTTGTAGGTGACGCTGACCACCCCCGGCACCTTTTTGACGATCTCCGCCG
>JBFYWT010000103.1:0-3442 GCA_041310895.1 Desulfobacteraceae bacterium
GGGATGTGATCTGGGAGTGGCTCTGCAGCGAGCACTTCGAGGAGCTGGGCTTTCGGGAGGACGCCAGAAACATCCTCTGCCGCAACCCCAACTGGCTCAAATCGGGGGGCGGCATCGGCGATTGGATGCACATCAACTCCATGTCCCTCCTAGGCCCCAACCGCTGGTTCGACGCCGGCGATGAGCGATTTCACCCGGACAACATCATCTGGTGCGCCCGCGAGTCCAACATCACGGCCATTGTCGAGAAGAAGACCGGCCGGATCGTCTGGCGCCTCGGCCCCACTTACGACGAAACCGCCGCGCTGCGGCAGCTGGGCTGGATCATCGGCCAGCACCACGCCCACATGATCCCCCGGGGGCTTCCCGGAGAGGGCAACCTCCTGATTTTCGACAACGGCGGCTGGGCGGGCTACGGCAGCCCGAACCCCGGCGCGCCCACAGGGTTCCGCAATGCCCTGCGCGATTATTCGCGGGTGCTCGAAATCGATCCGGTCTCGCTAGCCATCGTCTGGCAGTACACGCCGGTCGAGGCCGGCCTGCCCTTCCCCGTGGACGCGAACCGCTTTTACAGCCCGTTCATCAGCTCCGCCCAGCGCCTGCCGAACGGCAACACCCTGATCACCGAGGGGTCGGGGGGGCGCCTGATCGAGGTCACGGCCGGCCATGAGATCGTCTGGGAGTACATCAGTCCCTACCGGGGCCGGATCCTGAAAATGAACATGATCTACCGCGCCTACCGCCTCCCCTACGACTGGGTGCCGCAGGCGGAGCGGCCGCGCGAATCCGCGATCGAACGCATCGACATCGCCGCGTTTCGGGTTCCGGGGGCCTCCCCCGGCGGGGCGAAACGCGTGGTCCAGGTGCCCGGGGTCCTCCCCTATCGGCCGGATGCCGCCCTGTGCGTCCGCACCGATGTGGGGGAAGCCCAATAAGGGGAGCCCGATCATGGGCATCACCTTGTTCACGGCGGCCGGCTGCGCGCGCTGCAACATCGCCAAGAACTTCATGCGGGCGAAGGCCATCGCCTTCGACGAGCAGGATGCACTCGGGGCGGGCAAGGTGCTTTTCGCGCAATTTTACCGTGCCCACCGCGGCGCCGTCGTTCGCGGGGCGGAGGGCATCGAGTTTCCGATAGTGGTGGAGGGGGAGCTCATCCGGCAAGGCGTGGCCGCGGTCATCGCCCGGCTCCAGGCGGCCGATCGCCTCGATGGCTTTTTCGCGCCGAGCGGCCTCTCCAAGGGGTGGGTCGGCGGCATCCGGCTCTCGACCGGTGACCCGGGTGAGGTGGAAGATCTCGCGGCGGTGCTTGGGTTTCTGAAAAAAAGCGGCCTGAAGCTCCAGATTGAAACCGACGGCCGCAACGCGGTCGTGGCCGACCGCTTGCTGCGGCAGGGGATCGGCGATCGCCAGGTGATGGACCTCAAGGGGCCGCGCACGCTCTACGATGTGCTCCTCGGCCGGAAAGTCGAGATGGACGAGATCGCGCGCTCGATGATGCTTGCGACCCGCTTCCCGGAATTTCGCTTCGAGACCACGGTCGCGCCCGTTCCGTCTGACGCGGGCGGGCTTCGCTACATGACGCCGGAGGAAGTGGCCGACGCCGCCTGCTGGCTCAAGGAGGCCACCGGCAGCCCGCGCCAGCCCTATTTCCTGCGGCGCTTTGACTCCTCCCTCTTAACCGATGAAGAAGCCTCCGCCCTCGCCCCCCTTCCGCCCGAGGCCCTTTTCCGCTACCGCTCAGCGGCCCGACGCCACCAGGTGCTGGCGGAAATCGCAAAATGACCAAGGAGTGAAATGCTCTAAGGTTCGGTCCGGCCGCAGAGGTCTCCGCTGAGTGAAATCCGGCTGCCGGCTTCAAAGCGCAGGGCCTCCCCCACCTCAAGGCGGCACACGTGTTCCTTTTCCCCCGGGTCGGCGGTCTTAAGGTAGAGCCGCGGGCGGCCGGAGGGGGAAACGGCCACCAGCCAGGTGGCGAGGGTGCGCTCGCGGGCCGGGCGGCTGCCGGTGCGCCAGATGCTGTTGTCCGGTCCGCCGCCTCGGTCCTCGCTGAAGCGGATGAACGTCTCAAGCGTGAAGGGTGTCGCGTTCGTTTTCAGCAGCTCTTCGATCCGGGCGTAGCGCTGCCGGCTGCCCGGGCCCGGTTTCCGTGCAAAACCCTTAGGGTCGATGTCGCGGTAATGATTCGTGCGCTGGAGGGTGCCGGAAGAGGTGCGTGCCACTGCGCGGCGCCCGCCCGGCGCCACCTCGATCACAGCGATCTCGTTGCGGTCCCCCGCCAGGTAGAACACCGGCCGGCGCATCCGGTCGATCTGCTTCAGGAGCTCCTCGACGCTTGCGCAGGTAGTCAGAAAATGGCGCATCAGCTCTTTTTTCTGCTGCACCTTCTTCCGGTCGGCGCGCGGGATTTGCCCGGCCGAAGCGCTGACGATCACCAGGCCCTGAGCGTTCACGCCGGCCTTGACGCCGGGCTCATCGTTTCCGACCGCCACCAGGGCAACAAACGCATGTCCCGTCGGCGGTTTGAAAACGACGAGTTCCTGACGGTGGTCCGGAATCCAGTCGCGGTTCTTGGCGACCAGCGTGCCGCCCCCGGCCGCCGCATCGCCGGCAGCACCCCAGAGGGTACAGGCCGCGGACGGCTGGACGCTGAGGCACCACAGAAGCGCCCCCACCGTCGCCAAATTCGCTGCCCTCCGTCCTTTCATGATCCCGCCTTCCCACTTAACCTTCCCGCCGGGCGTGAGCGCCATCGCCGGATCCGCGCCCCAGCGGTTTTCACTCTCAGGCCTCGAGGAGCGCATAGTCTCTGATGCATTAAACGACCCCAGCGGTCAAGTGCCTTCAGTGGGAGCGCCGGCCTCGCACCGGCTCCCTCAAACCAGTTCTTTGGAATTGAGTTAGAACTGGACAAGGTGTCGATTTCCGTCTAATCTCCGCGGGCTGAAAATGAAACGGTCGGTCTCGACTTGAAAATCTCCCGGCTGGAATGCGTCTGGCATGCCCACGCGCATTCGTGCCGCCTTTGCTTTGGTGGGTAACCTCATGATTCCTTCACCGCAGCACATCAGTGCCGCCAGCGCCGATCTGGGCATTCACGGTTGGCAGGCCGCGGCCGTGGCCGAGTTGCTCGCCCAGGAGGCGACCGTCCCCTTCATCGCCCGTTACCGCAAGGAGGTGACCGGCAGCCTGGACGAGGTCCAGATCACTGCCGTCCGCGATAGGCTTTCCCATCTGGCCGAGCTCGACAAGCGGCGCGAGGCCATTCTTTCCAGCCTGGAGAAGAACGGGCATCTCACCGATGATCTGAAGACCCGGGTTCAGGCGGCCACGAGCCTTGCGGCGCTCGAGGACATCTATCTCCCCTTCAAGCCCAAACGCCGCACCAAGGCCGGTATCGCGCGCGAAAAAGGCCTCGAACCGCTGGCCCAGGCCATCCTGT